>NZ_JAAHIE010000008.1:0-72362 GCF_010671945.1 Moorena sp. SIO4E2 | reverse complement strand
TTTTTGACTTTTTTGCGGATTCGTCGCTCTGGAATTGAAGTAGAGATTTAGGTACATCTGAACAAACAGAAGCCAGACAAAACCTCTACCTACCAAATGTTTAAACCTCAGAGCAATGAATCATCAGTGGAACAATGTATTTCTGAAAGTCAGCACCTGGCTAGTGGCTGAGATCATCCTAAATTTGATTGGTCTAGATAACCTCGCCGATTACGGCGAATTCGTCTTCGATAAAGAGGTTTTAATCTCAACATCTCACCATCAAGTCTCACGGATTTTCCCCCCTCGGCACTCCCAAAACTTGTTTTAAGAGTTTCCCGCCAACCGTCAACCGTCAACCGTCAACCGTCAAAAAATTCTAACCTTATTACTGAAGACTGATAGCCAAGCTACCCTACAGCAACCCCTCAGGCTAAAAGACTTCAGCCTTTAATCAATATTTAATCAATATGGAGCTAAGCGGATTCGAACCGCTGACCCCCTCAATGCCATTGAGGTGCTCTACCAACTGAGCTATAACCCCGTAATTTTATAGTCCATTACCTAGTATACCTTGATAGCTCAGCTAAGTCAAGTAGTTTCAGAATGAAATTATCTCGATCAGTAGAATACGCTGGGAGACTGAGCCATTTGGGTAATATACCCCATGCAGCTGTTCATCAGAAAATAAACCACTAACATAGCTGCCGCTGACATGGCTACTAAGGTACCAGCCAGCATCAGAGAGAACTCTTGGGTATCAAAGGCTTCCTGCATCAGGTGCAGTGACCAAGCCACCAAGGCGACATCAAATATTAGAATTATCACCAGCATTTTTTACAAAAATTAATATTGGATCCATATTTAGTTTAGCAGCTATAAAAATCACTGCAAACCATTAAACTACTTAATACTACACAACAAAACTTAAATCTTTCGGAAGAATAATCCATTAGTTTACTATGGCAATCGCACCGGAATTTGGTGTTGGTTCAAATAGGTTTTAATTTCAGATACACTCAGTTGCCCGTAATGCAACAGGGAAGCTAGTAACGCGGCTTCGGCTTTGCCCTCAGTCAGGGCCTGATAAATATGATCGCAGTTGCCAGCACCACCGGAGGCAATCACTGGAATTTCCACCTGTTCAGCCATAGTGCGCGTTAGCTCTAAGTCATACCCAGCCTGGGTTCCATCCGCATCCATACTAGTAACCAGAAGTTCCCCAGCTCCCCGTTGTGCCACCTCTTTTGCCCATGCGATCGCATCAATACCAGTGTTCTCACGTCCTCCTCGCACATAAACATTCCAACCAGGATTATCGGGATCTTCCCGACGACGAGCATCAATAGCAACTACAATGCACTGATTACCAAAGCGATCGCTGGCTTGATTAATAAAGTCTGGATTGCGTACAGCAGCCGAATTTATACTAACTTTATCGGCTCCTGCTCTTAATAATAATTTAATATTTTCCAAAGACTGGATGCCACCCCCCACGGTCAAGGGAATAAACACTTGTTCGGCTGTACGGTAGACTACATCAATAATAATGTCTCGGTCTTCATGGGTAGCAGTTATATCCAAAAACACCAGCTCATCTGCACCAGCATCATTGTAAACTTGTGCTAATTCCACTGGATCACCAGCGTCCTTAAGATTAACAAAGTTGACCCCTTTAACAACTCGCCCAGCTTTTACATCCAGGCACGGTAAGATTCTCTTAGCCAGCATAAGTAAACTAAGTATGAAGTATGAAGGATGAAGTATGACCCATGGCCATAACGTCTTTTAGACAAAAGTACCAAAACCCAGATAGAGAACCCAAATCTAGCAAGAAACGAAAAGGTCGCGGGTTACCCCGTCAGAGGCAAAGCGATGGTGACCTACTACTAGCAACGGCTACCGCTGAGGAAATTGGTCATCAGGAAGAGAGTATTAGACCACAGCGCTTAGCCGACTACATCGGACAAAAAGAACTCAAAGGAGTTTTGGAAATTGGCATTCAAGCCGCCAAAGCCAGAAATGAGGCCATGGATCACCTGCTGTTGTATGGACCACCAGGATTAGGGAAGACAACCATGTCCCTAATTTTGGCAACTGAGATGGAGGTGAATTGTAAAATTACTGCTGCACCTGCCTTAGAGCGTCCACGAGATATTGTGGGGCTTCTGGTTAATCTCAAACCTGGGGATATCTTATTTATAGACGAAATCCATCGTTTGTCACGCATGACAGAGGAATTGCTATATCCAGCCATGGAAGACTATCGATTGGATATCACTATTGGTAAGGGTCAGAGTGCCAAGACCCGCAGTATTCCTCTGCCGCAGTTTACCTTAGTGGGGGCAACCACACGAGTAGGTTCCTTAACCTCACCCCTACGCGATCGCTTTGGTATGATCCAACGCTTACGCTTCTATGAGATCGATGAATTGAGTTTAATTGTAACAAGGACAGCCCAACTGCTAAAGGCAGCAGTAACCCAAGACGGTGCTGAAGAAATTGCCCGTCGGTCTCGTGGCACACCTCGAATTGCTAACCGACTTCTGAGGCGAGTGCGAGACTATGCTCAAGTCAAAGGCATTGAGCAAATTAACCAGGATGTAGCAGCTCAAGCCATGGAAATCTTTAATGTAGACCCGATGGGGTTAGATTGGACAGACCGACTGGTACTCAAGGTAATGATTGAACAATTTAATGGCGGACCAGTTGGTTTAGAAGCAGTGGCAGCCTCTACTGGAGAAGATGCTCAAACCATTGAAGAAGTTTATGAACCCTATCTGTTACAAATTGGTTTCCTGCACCGCACACCTCGGGGTCGCGTCGCCACCTCAGCAGCTCGGAAACATTTGGGTTATGAGTAGTAGTTAGTAGTTAGTAATTAGTAGTTAATGGTCAGTAGTAAGGAATATCAAGATTGCGGTCTCACTTGAAATAATATATGAAACGCTTGATTAGGATTTTACTGATTTTACTGCTTGTCGTTTTATCGGCTGCTACGATAATCACACCCCCAGCAATGGCGCAAACCCAATTCCCAGAATTGACTAAGGCGCAGATAAAACAAATTAACCAGTTAAGGAAAAAGGCATTTGCTGCTACGAATCAGGGGAAATTCCCAACTGCTGAAAATTACTGGACTCAGCTAATTGAGCTGTTACCAGATAATCCCGTCGGTTGGAGTAATCGGGGTAACCTTAGAGTCAGCCAATATAAATTAGAGGATGCGATCGCAGACTTTACTCACGCCATTGAGTTAGCACCAGAAGCCACTGACCCTTATCTAAATCGCGGTGCCGCCTATGAAGCACAAGGGCGATGGCAAGATGCCATTGCTGACTATGAGCGATTGCTAAAACTTGATCCCAATGATGCCATGGCTTACAACAACTTGGGGAATGGGAAGGCAGGACTAGGCCAATGGACAGAAGCGATCGCAAATTACCAAAAATCCATCGAGCTAGCGCCCAATTTTGCCTTTGCCTATGCTAACTATGCTCTGGCTCTCTATCAAATTGGTGAAACCAAAGAAGCCATGGGCATTATGCGCAATACTATCAGAAAATACCCCCAATTTGCCGATCTGCGAGCTGCTTTAACAGCTGTGTTGTGGGCTGACGGAAAACGGGGGGAAGCTGAGAGTAATTGGGTGGCAGCCGTTGGTCTCGACAAGCGCTACCAAGACTTGGACTGGGTAGAGCATGTCCGCCGTTGGCCACCAATGATGGTTGAGGCGTTAGCAAATTTCTTCAACCTCAAATGAAATTAACCTGATCCACCTTAGCTTTTCTCAAGAGTCATTACTTCAGGACTTACGCAATAATTTTAGGTCTTAAGGATAATTTTAGGGTGTGTTATTAACGCACCCTAAACTCATAACTCTTGACTAAACTATTGATTATCAAGCACCCTTGCGAAGCAGCAGTTGTTTGAGGTTCCGACCCCGTGGCTCCCGGACAAATGCCAAAGGTAAAAGGGTAGCCAATCGCACCACTGCTGATAGGGCAAATAATGTTGGCAAACCACCGAAGTGAGGCAACTCGGCTAAAAAGCCACCAAACATACTACCTATAGCACCCCCTAATCCGGCTGATGCTGCAGCTGCTGCAAAATAGGTGGAGGGTTTATGAGCTGGTGATATCTCGATTTGGATGTTATTGGCACACAGGTCAATGGCTGCTGCAGCTGAACCTGTCCCGAAGAATAAAAGGGGTAGCCAAACCCAAAGAGCGAGAGTTGTTGGACTGCCGATCCCAAGCCAAAGTAAGGGAATCACGGATAGGAGAATCCCAACCATCACTAGTACTGGACGATTTCCGATCAGGTCAGACAACTTACCCCAGTAGATCAGCGTCAATAAACTTGCCCCAGCCATCAGACTAGTATAGAGAGTTACCCAACCCACATCTAAGCCCAAATTGTCGAGCAGATAAACATTGAAAAACGGATTGCTGAGGGTGAAGGCAAACATCCACAATCCAAAGTAGAGTACAAAGATTAGGAAGTTTGAGTCTTTCAATAGGGCAGCATAATCAGAGGGCGTCGGCTCCTCAGACTCTAAGGTTTCATCAGTAGTCTCATCAGTAGTCTCATCAGTCTTGGCAGTCTTCTTTGAGGGTATCTGAGGAGTGATATCTACCATGAAGAACTGAAAGAGTAGACTGAGTATTCCAGCTACGATAGCCAAAATCAAGATTACGCCATAGCCTTGAACTTGCCCACCGTCCCAGCTAGAAACAATGTATCCCAGTAGGGGAACACAAAGTAGGTTGGTTAAATTAGTAAAGCTATTGCGCAGTCCAAAATAGCGCCCTCGCAGGCGAACAGGAACTAACACCGCCATCCAGCTAGACCAAGAGGGACTACCCAAAGCTCCAAAAATGTGAGTGATCAGGTTAATCGCCAGTGTGCACAACACTAGATGATGAGCTGGAGCCAGACCAGTGCAGAACATCCCAATGCCTACTAGGACAAATAACCATAGTAGTCGCGAAGGAATGAAGGTTTTGATGATAAACCAGTGGCGACTGTAGGATCGGTCAGATAAATAAGCACCAATAGGCTGTAGAAAATTCGCCAGTAGAGGTATCCCTGAAAGAATACCGATTTCAAAGTTGCTAGCACCCAGTTGCAGCAAGAAGTTAGTGAGGAAAACCTCAGCTGTGATACAGGAGAAGAAGGTGGAAAACACGCCGTCAAGGGTGGCAGCCCTCAGGCTAGAGCGAATCTCTCCCTTGGGAATTTTTTCAGTAGGGCTAAGCGGCGGTCGTGCTTCCTTGTTTAGGGGCTTGAGCAACTTTGGCAATCGCGGCAAAGACGGAGCTTCTGGGGCGACATCGGATATGAGTCTGAGCATAGCGGTTCAGGTAGCTAGATAGAGAGGACTTAAATGGCGAATTTGATGGAGACGAGTAAATCGTATTGGTTCAGGTAGCACCTGTACTGGATCGGCAGGCAGGTCGAAACTCCTATGCCATATCCTCCCTATAGCATCCCCCTTCTTGATGGGCGTAGCGTGCCCATAGCGTAACCCTCTTGGCTTGCTCTTAAATCCCCCCTATACCCTCTTGTAAAACCTCCTTCGGCTAAAAGGGGTTTTACAAGAGGAGTCTATGCCATTTACATCACTAGGGAAGTAAGACTTGCTTACTCTCGCAGAAGACCTACCATAGGCTTCCGTACTCCTGGTAGAGTCCGGTAAGGTCTAGCTCCTGCGACATCTGCTATACACTCCGGTAACCCTTACTTTTCGAGAAGGGCTACTTTTCAATAACACTTATTCTCTAGCCTTCACCCAACCCCTTAGAAATACGAAAAGTAGTACTTTTCTATAATCCCTAAGGGTTACTTCCTAAGGGCTATGCCCTACGGGGAGAGCTATGGTCATGACGGGGTATAGCAGCGGAGGCTACGCTATTCAATTAACGGGGGAGCAAGGGGGCTAGACATGGATCATGAGGAAAAATCACGCCAATGCCCTATTCCCTTGTTTAGGAATCCCGATGTAGTCAGAGTCGATATCTACATATCAATATCTACATATCAATATCTACATATCAATACTGACCTAAGTACAGCTGTTGCCTTTTTTATCCGTGGGGCAACAGGGTACCTTAAAAATACTATCTCAAAAAAAGTAAAATATTGCAACAAAAATACACTTAAGTATATTCACTGAAATCTTTCATCTGACCGATCCTGCGCAAGAGCTCCCACTACCTGGCTACCGAAAAAAAAAGGCGGGATCGCCTTCATAGTCTTGATCTCCGGCTTACGTAGTTGAGTCAGTTAAGAGCGTAGCCACGATGGGGAGCATGGTTAATCATAATTAAAGCTAAAGATAAGTGGTGGTATAATAAAGATAAGCAATAATTAAAGTTGGCTACTAACAGCTAGCTTTACCCGAATAAATATGGCTACTAACAGCTTTACACCTTAAGAAATAAGGTGAGTAAACAGCTAGATAAAATGTCCCAGAGTCTACCAAAAACTCTGATTATTTGTTAGACTTAAATTAGGGGAACACCGACAGGGATTATTATGTAACTTAAATTAAAGCCGAAAACCAAGGTAAAAATAGTTGCGCTTAAATCCCGGTGGAACGAACTTTTTTGACATTTTTATGGCGCTCGCGGGATATTCCGTCAGAGAAGCGCGGAGATACCCCCTGGATGCGAAAGCATCTTGCCTTGGCGGGCTAAAGTCTACCTTGGTAGATTTTGGTAGCTAAAAAGGATCGGACACCTTAAGAAATAAGCTGTAGAAAGCCATCTTGGATACCTTAAGAAATAAGCTGTAGAAAGCCATCTTGGATGTCGAGTTATCTCAAGAACCATATCATCTGTATTGACTAATTATTTCTAGGTGCATAGCCACCTCCTCAGACGGGAAACAAGTTTTCCAGGGGAGGTGTGCTTGCCGTCCTTACTTATCATCATGAAGCAAATCCTTTCGAGATGTCTAATTTTAGTATCTCTAATTCTGTTCCTAACTGGCTGTAGCCGCAGTATCGCCAGTGACATTTCCACTGTGACCCTCAGCGGCTGGCAGAGCAGCCCGGAGGAAAAACAGCTCCTTGAGCAGGTACTGAGGGAGTTTGAAGCATCACATCCTGGCATAAAAGTCAAGTTTGAAGTCATCACTGACCAATATATGGATGTCATTAAGACTCGGTTGATTGGTGATGCTGCTCCTGATGTCTTCTATGTAGACGCCCTAGATGCTCCCTTACTCATGACTCATGGAGTCTTGGAGCCTCTTGATGATTACATCACCGAGGACCTAGATTTAGATGACTTTGCTCCCCATCTCTCGGAAGCCTTCCAATCCTTAGGCAAAACCTACGGATTGCCTAAGGATTTTACAACCCTTGCCCTTTTCTACAATAAAAAATATTTCGCTCAACTCAGTATAACCGACCCTCCCCAAACCTGGGAAGAGTTAGAGGACTATGCCAATAAATTGACCAGGGATAGAACTCACAATGGCAGGGTTGACCTATATGGGTTGGGCATCACCCCAGAACTCTCTCGTCACTACTTCATGATCAAAGCCTTTGGTGGTGAGTTAGTTGACCAGAAGGGCAAGGCTGTCTTCGCGACTCGCCAAAGCCTATCAGGTCTAACGCCTTTGATGGATATGTATCGACAAAACCACTCTGCTGCCCTAGCCTCAGACGTTGGAGCTAGTTCTGGGAGCGAAATGTTTGGCCAAGGGAAGGCAGCAATGGTTATTGAAGGTAGCTATGCGATTCCTTACCTACAACAGACATTTCCCAAGATTGAGTTTGCCACTGCGGAAGTTCCCAGTATCGGTAACCACAAAGGAAGCATGGTTTATACCGTTGCTTATGTCATGAACAAGCAAGCTAAAAATAAAGAGGCTGCCTGGGAACTGATTTCCTATTTGACTGGCAAGGAAGGGATGAAAGCTTGGGCGAAGGGAGGACTGGCAATCCCGGCTCGGAAATCGGTCATATCAGAACTTGGCTATGAACAGAATCCTCTGTACACCCCCTTTATCAAGGGTGCTGAGTACGCCACGATTTGGCAAGGGGATGAAAAATTGCCAATATTTATGACCCATTTCGACAATCAGTTTCTTAGTGCTTTACTGGGTGAGCAATCCTTGAAGTCAGCCATGAAAAAAGCACAACAAACTGCTAACAAAGAAATTCAAGCGAGTAACTACTAAAAAATGTCACTAGCTAAAGCTAAACTTGGAGTTGACCAAAACGTCAAATCGAGGGATGTCAAATTGAAGGGATTTTGGCAGAAAGCCAAAGTTAGGGAAGCTATATCTGGCTACCTCTTCATGGCTCCTACTATTCTAGTTTTAGGAACCTTTTTGATTGCACCAATTATCTATGCAATCTTCCTTTCCTTCCATAAAGTTGAGATTTTAGGAGGGCTGAGTTACCGATTTGTTGAGTTAAAAAATTTCCTTCGTACCTTTGAGGATGAGCGAGTTTGGATTGCGCTCAAAAATACAATTGAGTATGTCATTATTGTTGTTCCTTGTCAAACAATCCTGGCTCTGGTTTTAGCTCTAGTCCTCAATAAAGAAATTAAAGGAAAAAAATGGTTCAGGATTATTTTCTTTCTACCGACTGTCACTTCCTCAGCGGTTTTAACCCTGATATTTATCTGGATTTATAATTCTAATGGTCTACTTAATGGATTACTAGACTTCTTCGGTTTACCGACCTATAACTGGCTAGGAGACCCAAGTGTGGCGCTCAAATCCATTATGATTATGAATATTTGGTCTACAGCACCGTTTTTCATGGTGATTTACCTGGCAGCGCTGCAAGATATACCTAGGTCCGTTTATGAGGCGGCAAAACTTGATGGTGCCAATGAGTTCGATCAATTCATAAATATTACTGTGCCTTTACTCAAGCCAGTTACATTTTTCGTTATGGTTATGGGTGTCATCGGTACATTTCAGTTATTCGACCAGTCTTACATCTTCTCGGGTGGCACCGGTGGTCCAAACAACTCAACCCTGACGGTTGTGCTTCTGATCTACCAGTATGCGTTTAGAAGTCTGGATATGGGTTATGCCGCTGCACTGGCATTAATGTTAGCTGGTGTAATTCTAGTAACAACACTGATTCAACGCGGCTTCTTTAGAGAAGAAAAAGTGAATTAGGAGATCAAATAAGAGTGAATAATTTTCGTTGGTTCAGAGGGATATTTTATAGCATTCTTATCCTCTATGCCATTATTACTTTTTTACCTTTTGCTTGGGCTTTATCAGCCTCATTTAAACCCCTTGAGGAAATTATCGCTGGCGGTTTGAATTTTATACCCCATGATTTTACCGTCGATAACTACCGCAATATTTTCATTGAATCCCCTTTGTTTGGGCGCTGGTTTTTAAACAGTGTCTTGGTTGGTGTTTGTGTAACAGGGTTGAATATTATATTTAACTCAATGGCAGGTTATGCCTTAGCCAGAGTTAAGTTTCCAGGTAATTCATTATTGTTGGGAATAATCTTGGCAGTTTTGATGATTCCTGGACAAGTCACCCTAATTCCTGGTTATTTAATCTTAAAGTCTTTGGGATGGCTCAATACCTACCAAGGATTGATTGTACCGAGTGCAGTGAATGCCACCTTTATTTTTATGATGCGGCAGTTCTTTATCAATTTTCCTAAGGAACTTGAAGAAGCTGCTGCCTTGGATGGATTAAGTCGCTGGGAAACCTTTTGGCAGGTTGTCCTGCCTTTAGCCAAGCCAGCTTTGGCAGCACAAGCTATCTTTATTTTTATGGGGTCTTGGAATAATTTCTTAATGCCCCTAATGATTACCTCAGATCCAGGAATGTTTACCCTTCCCTTAGGTTTAAATACCTTTAAGGGGCAATACATTAGTTATTGGAACTACATCATGGCAGCCTCAATGGTCTTTACTATACCGGCTTTGGGGATTTACGCCTTCTTCAATCGTTACTTTATCTCTGGGGTAACATTTACTGGCTCTAAAGGATGAGCTGTTGAAACGGTAAAGGGTCAAGTCCCACTACACACACAGAAATAAATACAAAAAGGACAAGGTCAAGACAGGGAAGCTCTTGACCTTGTCCTTTTTGTTTTCGTGAACCTGTGAATTGTTTAACTATTGACTATTGAGCTTTAACCTCAAGGAATCTAAAGCTTCAAGTATTAACTGTCCACTAACCCTGATGTACGATTTTCTCAATCTGTTCAGGAGTCAGCTGCTCAACATTATCAAAAACCACTGTTGCACCAGCAGCTTTTAGCCTATCTCCATAAGCCTCCCGCTGTTCTGGTATCTGCTGCACATGAGGGGGTAAAATCCCTACCCCAACCCAAACTCGTTCTGGATGAGAGTCTCTGGCTTTTTCAACAGTGTACATGTCAGCAACTGTGTCACCAACGTAGATAACTGGCAATTTCACCTTAACTTGATGCTCCTGTTCTAGCTGTAGAACTACGGCAAACAGTCCTGTCGGGTCAGGCTTACCAGGAGCATCCTCCATCGCAATTAAAACAGGCCGTTCGAGACCGAGTCGTCCTTCTAGGGCATAGTTCGCTTCCTGTCGTGTTGCCCCACTGAAAAACCCCCAAGGAATCCCTGCTGTTGTCAAACTCTCTAAATAACTCGGTTGTAACAATAACGGTTCGTCGCAAATGTATCCAGTCCAATGGTTGGGATCTTTTCCTCGGTAGCGAGAATTGAAAAAATCAACAAGGGCTTCATAGTCGAGAGAAAAATGCGATGCTCTGGAAGAGCCGCTACGCGAACGCGTTTTCCCTTGAGCCTCAAAGTATCGATAAACTAATTCTTGCGATGCATCCCAGTCGTTATTCCATAGCCCTTCTGATTTAAGTTGGTCAATCTCTACCATAGTGGGTCGATAGGCACCACCAGTGTAATGGTCTACTGTATCTGCGATCGCTCTACGGTAAGAACCACTAACGTCACGCACCACGCCGTCAATGTCGAACACCACTATGGCATTCAAGTTAGGAATGAATGTTTCTGAACTAGGCATCATGCACGCTTGGGCTAGTTGAGCCAATATTGCCGATAAACACCAATAGTACCAACAATTTAACCAAAAACCTATCCCTGAATCTTGATCAGGAACAGTCTTATTGCGCTAGAATCATCAATTGTACAATAGATTATAGTTATAGATAACGTGGGATATCTGAGGGAGGCCTGATTGTCAAAATTTCTATTAAAAGTTCTCTGGCTAGATGAGAATGTAGCCCTGGCAGTTGATCAAATTGTCGGCAAAGGCACCAGCCCATTAACTTGTTACTTTTTCTGGCCCCGGAACGATGCCTGGGAACAGCTCAAGGATGAGATGGAAGCCAAACACTGGATTACTGAAGCTGATCGCATTGAAATCCTCAACAAAGCCACTGAAGTGATTAACTACTGGCAAGAGGAAGGTAGGCGTAGACCTATGTCTGAGGCTCAGGCTAAGTTCCCGGAAGTCGCTTTTACTGGTAGTGCTTAATCCAGCCTTGCTGATTAATCTAATGATTGAGGGTAATTGGGAATTGGGAATTGGTAACTGACCAATCATCCGACCATACTTGAGATGATTCCTTAGTTCAACAACGCCCTTAATCCAACGCCCTTAATCAAATTACCTTAATCCAAGTAAAAGACTGACGGTAACCAACTCCAGACGTTCCCCTACCCCCCTGTTTCGGGGGGTGTGGAGAGCGCTGAGCTTATAGGGTTTACATCCCCTCCTTACTTCGTTTATGGGGTTGGAATTTACCGTTGCGTGACTAAACCATGCCACCAGCAGCTTGAAAGCGAGCACGGGCTTTCTTATAGGCTTGAGTTGCTTGGATTTTTTCTTGGGTATTCTCGTCGCTTTGAAGTTCTTCTAGACGAGCTTTTGCTTCGTTGAAGTCAACACCTGCAGCATCCTTGTCAATTTCATCTGCGGACTCAGCACCATTGACAAGAATCGTCACTTCATTATCTTCAACTTCCACAAATCCACCCATAAGAGCAATTGGTATCCACTCTTTTTCTGAACGAATTCGCATCACACCAGTATCCAGCGCTGATAACAGAGGAGCATGATCACTCAATATACCTAGCTGACCGGTAGTGCTGGGTAAAATTATTTCTTGTGCTTGGTCATCCCAGACGGTTTTGTCGGGAGCAATAATACGAACAGTTAAAGCCATCAGCAGAATGAATTGTGTTTGTTGGACGTTGGCAGTTTAGCAGCTTGAAAGTTGAAGGTTACAGGTTGAAGGTTACAGGTTAACTAGGTTAACCTTCAACCTTGATAACCTTATTAGCATCAAACCTGACTTAACTCTTTAGTTTTTCAGCTTTAGCCATCGCTTGATCAATACTGCCCACCATGTAGAAGGCTTGCTCAGGAAGGTCATCCAATTCCCCCTTCAGAATCATTTGGAAGCCTTTGATAGTATCGTCCAAGCTAACATACTGACCAGGAGAACCAGTGAAGACCTCCGCTACAAAAAACGGCTGAGACAAGAAGCGCTCAATCTTGCGGGCGCGAGCCACTGTTAGTCTGTCATCCTCGGACAATTCATCCAAGCCCAAAATCGCGATAATGTCTTGGAGTTCCTTGTAACGCTGTAGAGTTGCCTGCACAGCACGAGCTGTTCCGTAGTGGTCTTCCCCGACAATGCTCGGTTGCAGCATGGTGGAATTAGAATCGAGGGGGTCAACAGCCGGGTAAATTCCCTTAGATGCTAGGCCACGGGACAACACCGTTGTACCATCTAGGTGAGCAAATGTAGTGGCTGGGGCTGGGTCGGTCAAGTCGTCAGCTGGCACATAGACTGCCTGAATGGAGGTAATTGAACCCTCGTTAGTGGAAGTAATCCGTTCTTGTAGAGCACCTACATCTGTTCCCAAAGTAGGTTGATATCCTACCGCAGAAGGCATTCTTCCCAAAAGAGCAGACACTTCCGAACCGGCTTGTACAAATCGGAAGATGTTATCGATAAACAGCAACACGTCCTGCTTGTTCACATCCCGGAAGTACTCAGCCATGGTCAACGCTGACAGACCCACCCGCATCCTCGCACCGGGGGGTTCATTCATCTGACCATAAACTAGGGCAATTTTCGACTCGTTTAGATCATCCGGGTTGATCACCTTGGATTCCATCATTTCGTTGTAGAGGTCGTTCCCTTCACGGGTACGCTCTCCCACACCGCCAAATACTGATACTCCACCGTGTTTCGTGGCGATGTTGTTGATCAACTCCATCATGATCACAGTTTTGCCGACTCCAGCGCCGCCAAAAAGACCAATCTTACCACCACGTCGATAGGGAGTCAGCAGGTCGATTACTTTAATACCGGTCTCGAATACTGAGGGCTTGGTTTCCAGCTCAGTTAACTTGGGAGCAGGGCGGTGAATTGGGAAGCGCTCCTCAGATTCTGCCGGTCCTCTGTTATCTACTGGTTCACCCAAGACATTGAAAATCCGTCCTAAGGTAGCCTTGCCGACGGGTACACTAATGGGGGCACCAGTATCAATAACTTCCATACCCCGCACCAGACCGTCTGTACCACTCATGGCAACAGAGCGCACTTGGTTATCCCCGAGAAGCTGCTGCACTTCGCAGGTCACAGCAACATCTTGTCCAGCTTCATTTTTGCCTTCAATTCTCAAGGCATTGTAAATCTGCGGCATTTTGCCGCTGGGAAACTCTACGTCAACAACCGGACCGATAATTTGGGCAATAGCGCCCGTGTTTGTTTGTTCTGCGGTGCCTACCATATTGCGCTTATTTAGTCAAGCTATTGTTACAGATTTTGGAAAACAGTCTTAACATTTAGTAATGCCACTCTCAAGATTACCATTGTTAGGGTTCAACCGTATCAGAACTTGATCCCAAATTAAATATAAACAGGACTATAGGTCCCATCCCTTAGGGGTGACCAGGCAAGCATCCCTTGGTTCATAATCACCTTCAAAGGTGATCCGATAATTGTTCAGCCAAGTAATAGGCTCAATTTAGCTATACACCCCACACCCGTTCGCCCCGTCAACTGACCTACGTTTCACGTAGCTTGTCACCCCTTCAGCTACTAGACACTTACTCTTCTTCTTCGTCTTGAGTGAAGCGTTGGTATTCTTCCTCTCGTAGCTTTTCCTTAACTCGTCGGATGGGTAGATTAGCAATTAGTGCTGTTGTCCGTTGGTTGCTTTCTAAGGAAAACTCTGACCCTTCCGAATCAATCTCAACGTAGCGAGAGACCACCTCCAGGATGTCTTGCCGCATCGACTCCACCATTTTAGGACTCAGGTCAGAGCGATCGTGGGCAATTACCAGTTGGAGGCGGCGCTTAGCCTCCTCACGGCTGCTTTGAACACTCCTCCAGGAAAAAAGTTGTTCTAGAATTTCGATAATCATGGGGCTTTTTGGAGTAGTGAATAATCACACAGGGGGAGAAGGAAGAGGCTCTTTGGCAAGACTAGTTGTTGGCAATTCACAATGTAAAACCTTATTGGAACAGGCGGCGTAAGCGGCTGATTAGGTTGTCGTGTTCTGCCATCAGGTCGAGGAAGGAAATATTTGCACCTTCTAAGCGTGCAGCAATGTTTTCAATGGCAATTCCAGGCAGAGTTTTCTTTTCTGATAAGATCAAGGGTTCACCCTGATTACTGGAGACAATCACCCGTTCGTCTTCGGGGATAACACCAATTAGGGGAATAGCAAGAATTTCTTGGACATCTTGAACTGACATCATCTGATCCGCTTTTACCATTGTCGCTTTCAGGCGGTTGACAATTAGGCGGGTCTGCTTGATTCCTTCCGCTTCCAGTAAGCCAATAACTCGGTCAGCATCCCGCACTGAGGTAATCTCTGGTGTAGCAACGATTAGGGCTTCAGTAGCTGCCGTAACCGCATTTTTAAACCCGCTTTCGATTCCTGCTGGAGAGTCCACCAAGATGTACTCGTAATTCTTGGCTAACACCCCCAACAACTTTTTCATTTGGTTGGGGTTAACGGCTTCTTTGTTACGACTTTGGGCTGCAGGTAACAGGACTAGTCCTTCCTGCCGTTTGTCTTTGACCAAAGCCTGGTCTAAGCGGCACTGACCTGTTAAGACTTCAATAGCCGTGTAGACTACCCGATTTTCTAGTCCCAACAGCAGGTCTAAGTTTCTCAAACCAAAATCTGCATCCACTAAAGCAACTCGACGACCCAAACGAGCTAGGGCTAAACCTAGATTGGCGGTAATGGTAGTTTTCCCCACCCCTCCTTTGCCAGAGGTGACAACAATAATTCGACTCATGAATTCAACGACAAGTGGGTTTTAGCAACATCAGCAGCTCTAGCAATACGAATCCCAACGGATGTCACGTAAGCTACTTCAGGATAGTACTGAAGTGGCGGTGTCTCCGGTGCCCTAGCTACAGCATCAGCAATCCGCAACTGGGTGGGTTCCATTTTTAATGCCATAATCCGACATTTTCGATTACCATTCGCACCGGCGTGGGCAATGCCTCGTAGATGCCCCCAAACGAAGATATCCCCAGCTGCAATCAATGCACCACCAGGGTTCAAGTCCCCTATTATAACAATAGTGCCAGGGTGACGAATCTCTATACCCGAACGTACTGTCATTTGTAAGTACAGAGGTTCTGCGAGTAATTCAGTAGGTTGATCAATCTTTTGATTCAAAGAGTACTTAGGAGTTTCTTGTTCTACTGAGTACCCAGCAGCTGCTGCAGCCACAGCGGTTTGTCGGCGCGTGGTGTAAACTCGCTTTAGCCTTAACTGGACTGCCCCAAGGGCATCAGCGATCGCTTGTAGCTTCATCCCATCCAGCAATTGATCCCCAGCCATCAGATGGACACTGGATTCAGGCTGCCAAAAGCGCTCTCCAGCATTGAGGCGATGCTTGAATTGTTCCCATAGGTCCGACCAATTGACAGTACTAGGGTTTTTAGTGGCTGGTGGCAAGATCAACAACAGCCGTTTCCCCTCACTTTTTAAGCGAACTTGCCCAAGGCAGTTAACTACCGAGTTGCGGTCGTTGGAAACCGTTGAAACTGGTGATGGTTGGGCAGAATCAGAAGTCATGCAACAAGGAGCCAGATTGGTTAACGCACCGAAGATAGATTCTTCCGTGATCATACCTTCTTCAGCAAGTTCTGGTGGATAACTGTTGAGAATTGTAGCTAATGGTGGTAGGGAGCAAAAGGGCAAGATACTTAAGAATACTATTGCTCTGTTACCCCACACCCACAACCGATATCCTGTCAAACATTCTTACTCTGCACTCAATCGACGGTAAACGGTCACCAAGCCATTCACATCTCCCACATTGCCAGGAAATAGCACTACAGGTAAATTAGGAAACTGGGGATGGTCAGCAGAGGTTAGCACCATTGAGCATCCAGGAAGGATCTGACCCAATAGTCGTGCTGACCTCAAAGCCAGGCCAGTACTTAAGACATCATTGGAGGTAATACCCCCTTTACTGATTAAAAACCCAATATCTTTAGGCAATCCCCTCACGATATCCATCAATAAGCCTGAAACTACTGCTCCAAACGCCAGCCGTTTCTGCACATCCTCAAAAACCAATTCCTGACGAGAGGTATAAACCACCGGTGTCTTACCAGCACTGTGAATTTCCTGAACGCGCTCGAGAATACTTGCCAAAAGTTTTGCCCGTTGCTGTTCGGATTCATCCAGTAAATTGGCTACATTTACCTCAATCCCCTCAATCCCAGATGCTCCCAATAGCTGCTCCAGCTGTTGAGTAGTCTTTTTAACGTGGGAACCCACAATCACAACTCCTGGTTTCCCCTGTCGGACATACTGAGCCATATTCATAGGGGCTACCGGTTGGAAGCCAAGACTAGCAAGGGAGGTTAAAATACTAGCAGCAGAACGAAACAGAAAGCGTTTCCCTTGGGCAGCAGCCCTTAGGACATCTGCCGCAAATTGATCTAAATCCCCTTGGGTTTCCCCATCCACAACGCCACACTGGTTATTGGTAAGTTTGAGAAGACGCTCCAAGCTACTGTTACGAATATCTGCTAGTAAAAACCGCTCTACTGCATCAGCCTTGATCTGACCTTTGGTCTTTTCTTGGACATAATCGGGTAAATAACTATGGCGATATCCAAATACCGAGTCACGGGCAAACTCGGTTTCATGCACTGGCGTTCTAATACCATCAATGATTAGGTAATGGACACTATCGAGAGTGACTCGTCCGCCCTCAAAGAATGCGGGGACTAAGAAATGGGCATCAAATGGTCCGACTTCTTGGGCGATTACATCAATTTCGACAGGATAATGCCCCCGCAAGGTG
This sequence comes from Moorena sp. SIO4E2, assembly GCF_010671945.1. Classification (NCBI taxonomy): domain Bacteria; kingdom Bacillati; phylum Cyanobacteriota; class Cyanophyceae; order Coleofasciculales; family Coleofasciculaceae; genus Moorena; species Moorena sp. SIO4E2. The sequence continues at coordinate 55,060 of NZ_JAAHIE010000008.1, read as the reverse complement.
GAGTCAGAGCGACTGACTACCATAAAATCTTTAATTCCTTCAGCGTCTATGGCCATTTTGAGGTTATGGCAAACTTCCCGAGTCACAGTTGCTGCTTGCTCTGGGTTAAGAGCTCTGGTATTAGTAAGAATAAAAAAGATTGGGGAGTTATCCCTTAGTCCCAGCCGCAATGTATCCACATCCCAGTGCATCAGCAACAAGCAGCTGTGAACTGTCTGGGAGCCAGTAGGGTCATCATCAAGTACAATAATTTTTGGTTTTTTGCTCATTTCCCAAGCCTGTCATTAAAGTCAGTTATTTACCATGGTAATCGGGAATGGGTAATCGGGAATGGGTAATTGCTGATTGTGATAGTAATGGTTATAATGATTAGGACATAAAGCTAAAATTATAGATAAAAATATAGCAGATTATCTAGCACAATTACATCACAAATTAAACAAAAAAATAAAGGTAAATTTCGAGCATTTACTACGTAAGAGTACTGTAATAATATTTGCAATAAATTACTGAAAATCCCTTACCACGAATTAGCAATTATTAAAAATATCTATCAAGTTATTTATAGTTGATAAGCTTTTAAAAATCAGCTATAATTATAGTTATAGAGCAGTGCTAACTGATTATTAATAAGAAGTTATACTTCCCTTATGTTACCCGTTACCTATTTTAACCAGGATGTTAACGTTTAACTTATAATTGCTATATACTAAGGGATCACCAGGCAGCACTAACTCACAGTTGATCCACTATGTGTCCACTAGATTGTCGCTATAAATTATGTCAGACCAATCCCGTCCAGAAGCACAAAGCACTTCAACTCTAGAAGAAATTCGCACCACACGGCTTGAAAAAGTTGAACAACTGAAAGCAGAAGGATTAATTCCCTATGCCTATAATTGGGAATCTACAGCTCAGGCTGCCGAATTGCAGCAAAACTATGCTGACCTAGGCAATGGCGAAGAAGTAGATGTGGAAGTGGCTGTTGCTGGTCGGATTATAGCTCGTCGTGTCTTTGGTAAATTAGCTTTCTTCAACATTCAGGATGAGACTGGTACAATTCAGCTTTACCTGGATAAAAAGAGAATCACTGCTAAAATGGCAGACCTTCCCAATGCTTTCAATATTCTCAAAAAACTCACTGATACTGGAGATATTATTGGGGCAAAAGGAACCATCAAGCGCACGGAGAAAGGGGAACTATCGATCTATGTCAAGGAGTATGATATCCTGACTAAATCTTTGTTGCCTTTACCAGATAAATGGCATGGTTTGACGGATACAGAAAAGCGCTATCGTCAACGTTATGTTGACCTAATTGTTAATCCTGATGTCCGGGAAACCTTTCGTCGTCGTGCCAAAATAACTGCTTCTATTCGGCACTATTTAAACCAACAGGATTTTATTGAAATTGAAACTCCGGTACTTCAGAGTGAGGCTGGTGGTGCAGATGCGCGTCCTTTTATCACCTACCACAATACCTTACAAATGGACTTGTATCTGCGTATTGCTACCGAGTTACATCTGAAGCGACTAATTGTTGGTGGTTTTGAAAAGGTGTATGAGTTGGGGCGTGTTTTCCGCAATGAAGGAATTTCGACTCGTCACAATCCGGAATTCACCATGATTGAAATCTATCAGGCTTACGCCGATTATAATCAGATGATGGTGTTGACGGAAAATCTGATTAGTAATGCTGCTAAGGAAGTGTTAGGTACACTAACCATTAACTACCAAGGTGAAGTAATTGATCTAACTCCCCCTTGGCGTAAAGTAACGATGCAAGAGTTAGTCAAAGACCAAATTGGTTTAGATTTTGATAAGTTTACCAACATTGAGCAGGCAAAAGCAGCAGCAAAAGATGCTGGTGTGGAGGTTCCCAATGATTGCTATTCTATTGGTAAATTGCTCAATGAAGCTTTTGAGCAGAAGGTAGAAGAAACGTTAATCCAACCGACTTTCGTTCTGGATTATCCTGTGGAAATCTCTCCCCTCACTAAGCCCCATCGCTCAAAATCTGGTTTAGTAGAACGGTTTGAATTGTTTATAGTGGGAAGAGAAACAGCAAACAGTTATTCTGAGTTAACTGATCCTATAGATCAACGGCAACGACTAGAAGCTCAAGCAGCCAGGAAAGCAGCAGGAGATTTGGAAGCTCAAGATGTTGATGAAGACTTTCTCGCTGCTCTGGAGTACGGTATGCCTCCCACTGGTGGTTTAGGTATTGGTATTGACCGTTTAGTGATGCTACTCACTGATTCAGCTAGTATTCGGGATGTGATTGCTTTCCCATTGCTGAAAAGTACCAGCGCTGTGATTAAATCCTTCGACTACGATGTAGAAAAAAAAATTCTTCGGGTTCAATTCAATAATGGTAGTATCTACAAGTATCGGGATGTACCAGAGGAGATCTACAAGGGTTTGAAAGATAATCCTTCTATCGGTCAGTATTTTAATACCCATATCCGCGAAAAATATGGCTTTGACCGAGAAATTTAGTGTAAGGATCCAGCCGTCAGCTATCAGCTAATGCGCTACGCGCACGCTACTTGAGGTGCTATCAGCTAATGCGCTACGCGCACGCTAAGTGAACAGCTAGTCATGTGGTGTTGGATTATAAGTTGAGCAGTCAGATGACAATTTAGTTCTTAATGAGCGATTAGCTTTCCATAGGGTTAGCTAATCGCTTTTACCTGATTAATATTTATAAAAAATAAATTTCTAAATAAAGAGGGTTAATTTTGAGCTTCCCTAAACAAAAATATAGCGATATATTCCCCACGGACATAGATTAAGGTAAAGCATTGACAAATCTACAAAAATGTGCGTAGGTCAGGATTGATAGTGCGTTCGCGTAGCGTGACCTACGGTCAATCGCAAAGCGGTTGCTTTCGGGCAAAGCCCGACGCTGGGCGAACGGAACATCGCGCTTGGTTAGACCAGGGCTCACTAAAGTGATCAGTCATTTATCAAAGACTTTTGAATTTTTCATTAACAATTAACAGGTAACAGTTAACAATAAAGAATTAGCAGTAAAACCTGTAGCTAGCTTGTAATGAACATACGCACTGTCTCTACTAAGCCCTTTACAGACCAAAAGCCCGGTACTTCCGGACTCCGTAAGTCGGTCACCGTTTTTCAAGAGCCCCATTACCTGGAAAACTTTATCCAGTCTATCTTTGACTCCCTAGAAGGCTGTGAAGGTCAAACCCTAGTTGTAGGGGGTGATGGTCGCTACTACAATCGGCAAGCAATTCAGACCATTCTCAAAATGGCAGCCGCCAATGGGTTAGGTCGGTTGTTAGTCGGTTGTGGTGGTATTCTGTCTACCCCAGCAGCATCTTGTGTTATTCGCAAGCATAAGGCATTAGGTGGCATTATCCTCTCGGCTAGCCACAATCCTGGGGGTCCAAAGGGTGACTTCGGTGTCAAGTATAACACCAGTAATGGTGGACCAGCACCGGAAAAGGTGACGGAAGCTATCTATGCTCGGAGTAAAGTCATTGATAGTTACAAAATCCTGGAGGCTGCGGATGTGAATCTAGACCGACCAGGTGCATTTACCCTGGGAACCTTGAGCGTTGAGGTGATTGACCCAGTTGAGCCTTATACTCAATTGATGGAGTCCCTGTTTGATTTTGACCGCATTCACCAGCTACTAACCTCTGGGAAATTCCGCATGTGTATGGACTCATTACATGCGGTAACTGGTCCCTATGCCCATGCTATTTTTGAACAACGCCTAGGGGCACCAGAAGGTACAGTACTTAATGGTATACCGTTAGAAGATTTTGGTGGTGGTCATCCTGACCCCAATTTAGTCTATGCTAAGGACTTGGTGGATATTCTCTATGGTGATAATGCACCGGACTTTGGGGCTGCTTCCGATGGGGATGGCGATCGCAATATGATCCTGGGAAGCTCGTTCTTCGTTACCCCCAGTGATAGCATCGCTGTGTTAACCGCCAATGCCCATCTGGTACCTGGTTATAGTCAAGGTTTAGCAGGGGTCGCTCGTTCCATGCCAACCAGTGCTGCTGTAGACCGAGTGGCGGCTCAGTTGGGTATTGATTGCTATGAGACCCCAACAGGTTGGAAGTTTTTTGGCAATTTATTGGATGCAGGTAAAGCCACTTTGTGCGGTGAAGAAAGTTTCGGCACTGGTTCTAACCATGTACGGGAAAAAGATGGGCTTTGGGCAGTGCTATTCTGGCTCAATATCCTGGCTGTGCGGGGTGAATCAGTGGAGCAGATTGTCCGTAGCCACTGGCAAACCTATGGTCGTAATTTCTATTCCCGCCATGACTATGAAGAGGTAGATGGGGTACGAGCTCAGGAATTGATGGAGCGTCTGCGTTCAAGTGTGCCAGACCTGAAAGGACAGCAATTTGGCTCTTACCAGGTAGAGTATGGTGATGACTTTAGTTACACTGACCCAGTAGATGGGAGCGTCAGCCAGAAGCAGGGGATTCGGATTGGCTTTACTGATGGCTCTCGGATTGTATTCCGCCTATCTGGTACTGGCACAAAAGGGGCAACCCTACGCCTCTATTTAGAGAGCTATGAGCCAGATTCCACTAAGCATGACGTGGATACTCAACAAGCATTGGAACCACTGATTTCCCTTGCCCATGAGATTGCCCAGATTCGCAAGTTTACAGAGCGGGAGGTTCCCACTGTAATTACCTAAGGTTTTGATGGGTTAGTTTCCCTGTTAATGAAAGGAACATGGGTAATAGGTAATAGGTAATAGGTAATAGGTAANAAGATGGCCTTTTTTAGTCAGTCATGTCCGTGTAGGAGATGTCAGTAGCAAATTTGATCAGCTAACCATAAATTATCTAGCACTTCGAAAACAAAAAAGCGCTCCCCATCTGGAGAGCGCTTTTTTTTAATCAAGTAGATTAAGCCAAGTTGAGATTAACCGTTGATGACTGGAGCAGTCAAAGCTACGGGAGTAGCTTCAGCCGCAGCTAGGTCTAGAGGGAAGTTGTGAGCGTTACGCTCGTGCATTACCTCGAAACCTAGGTTGGCACGGTTGAGTACGTCAGCCCAGGTGTTGATCACGTGACCTTGTGAGTCGATGATGCTCTGGTTGAAGTTGAAGCCATTGAGGTTAAATGCCATGGTGCTGATGCCCAGTGCAGTAAACCAGATGCCGATTACAGGCCATGCACCTAAGAAGAAGTGCAAGGAACGGCTGTTGTTGAAGGAAGCGTATTGGAAGATTAAACGACCGAAGTAGCCATGAGCTGCCACGATGTTGTAAGTTTCTTCCTCTTGACCGAACTTGTAACCATAGTTCTGAGACTCGGTTTCGGTGGTCTCACGCACTAAGGAGGAGGTCACCAAAGAACCGTGCATCGCAGAGAACAAAGAACCACCGAATACACCGGCTACACCTAGCATGTGGAAGGGGTGCATCAGGATGTTGTGCTCAGCTTGGAACACGAACATGAAGTTGAAGGTTCCGCTGATACCGAGAGGCATACCATCGGAGAAAGAACCTTGTCCGATCGGGTAGATCAGGAATACGGCGCTAGCAGCTGCAACCGGTGCGCTGTAAGCGACGCAGATCCAAGGACGCATACCTAAGCGGTAGCTCAGTTCCCACTCACGACCCATGTAGGCAAATACACCAATCAGGAAGTGGAACACTACTAGCTGGTAAGGACCACCGTTGTAGAGCCACTCATCTAGAGAAGCAGCTTCCCAGATTGGGTAGAAGTGTAAGCCAATGGCGTTAGAAGAAGGAACAACAGCACCAGAGATGATGTTGTTGCCATACATCAGGGAGCCAGCAACCGGCTCACGGATACCATCGATGTCCACAGGAGGAGCAGCGATGAAAGCAATGATGAAGCAGGTGGTAGCAGCTAGCAGGGTTGGGATCATTAACACACCAAACCAACCTACATAGAGGCGGTTGTTGGTGGAGGTGACCCAATTGCAGAACTGAGACCACACAGAGGTGTTGCTCTGTTGTAATACAGTAGTCATGTTCTTATGATTGCGGGTATGAATATGAAGTTATCGAGGTTCGTCCGGCTTGTTTGCGCCTTCATGTATTTATATTAAGCAATATACTAAGTTTTGTAAAGGGTTTTCGGAGTAATTTGCCGTCAGGTTATTAAATAATGTAAATAAGTAAAACTTATATTAAATAAATCTTGACAAAATTCTAATATTCTGTTAATAGAAAACAAAAATAGGCAAACAAAAATAGCGATCGCTACCAGATCAAATGCGATTGACCTTGGCCTATTGGCCACGCTACGCGAATGGTCACGCTTCGCGATCGCGACTAGGACTTACCCCTTAACCCTATAGCTAGGGTTAAAGTAACGGATTACCAATATACCCATTGGGTTTTATCGGGTTTTTCCGATTAATGATCAAACCACCCGATTATTTTGAATACACTCGGAATACCACTCAAAACTCGCCTTAGGAATACGCTGTTGGGTTGGGTAATCAATATAAGTAATCCCAAAGCGCCGATCATATCCCCAATACCACTCAAAGTTATCCATCAGACTCCAGAGGAAATAACCATTAAGAGGATACCCTTCACTAACAGCGCGATGGGCTGCTTTAAAGTACTCTCGGAGGTACAGAATCCTGTCCGTATCAATCACCTCACCCTTAGCAGTCAATTCATCCTGTGCTGCACAGCCATTCTCAGTGATAAACATCGGCAAATCTGAACGCCCCAGGGTTTCACTGACATGACGAACCCCCCAATAAAGGGAATCTGGTAGGATATTCAGCCAAGGCAGATGCATGCGAGGGTAGCCTTTGGGCATACCAAGGAACTCGTACCCCTGTGGATTGTCAGCAGCCCGGACATAGGTACCAGTGTAAATATTAAGACAAATCCCATCCAGAGGCTGATGAATGATTTGTAGGTCACATGGTCCGATGTCTGGTGCATTGTCTCCTAACACTTCCAGTAATTCAGGACTATAAGCACCAGTCAGAGCAGGGATAATGATACCGCCATTTTGCCCACATAAAGGGAAGGCCTTTTTTGCTGCTGCCACATGGTACGGTGACTCATTGATTGGCACCGTGACGGACAAGTTATCCACAAAGGCGATAGAACAGGGAACCCGGGAAGCACTACGGATGGCTTGACAGCCCAAACCATGAGCTAAAAGGGCATGATGAGAGGTTTGCCATACCTGTTTGATGGATTTAACACGCCTACCGGGAGCATGGATCGGGTCCTGGTCAACCCCATAGCCTAAGTGAGTAAAACACATGATCTCATTAATGGTCATCCAATTGGTAATGCGATCGCCTAATTGAGTGACCACAGCGGTAACATAATCCGCAAAGTCAAACGCCATCTGGCGAGAAAGCCAAGACTTGTATTTGTCTTCTAGGGCTTGGGGAGAGTCCCAATGAAATAGAGTGGCATGGGGAGTAATGCCATGATCTAACAAGCAATCCACCAAGCGCTTATAGAAATCAACCCCTTCCTGATTGACTTTGCCACGCCCGTCAGGAATAATCCGAGGCCAAGCAATGCTAAAGCGATAATCCTTGATCCCTAGTTTGACCATCAGCTCTATATCTTCTTTGTAGCGATGGTAGTGGTCACAAGCGACAGCACCGGTATCACCGTTAAGTATTTTTCCAGGGGTACCACTGAAGGTATCCCACACACTAGGTTTGCGTCCTCCTTCACTTACTGCTCCTTCAATCTGATAGGAAGCGGTGGCTACTCCCCATATGAAGTTGTCTGGGAATTGGTAACTGATTCGATCGCCGTTAGTCATTAGTGATTTGTTATTAAGAAAGGGAGTTACGTACTAGCTCATCCCACGTACTTGAGTCCTGGGACGAGTTAACCTGTCCGCAATCAACGAAGAATCTTAACAGGAATGATAACTTTTGATCCACAGCTTCTCAGGAATTGGGTAGGGTCTTTTAGGGTTGGAAGTCCCCTGTCACTGAGCCGAAATCACTGATATATCAAGCCAGGGACCTTGAGGCCGATCAATTTAACCGACTACCGGTAGCCCTTAACAAGCCACCAACAACCCGGCTTTATGATCCAGATTCACAGACCTTTACCAAGATTTTTAATGAAAATTTAAGATTTTTGACATTTTCGGTTATCGACAGGGATTTCGCCTAAGGTAGAAAGTGCCAAGTCATACTTTGGCTCTGGCTTTTAACTCACCTGCTTATGTGGTTAAATTTTATGAGCATTTTGCCAAACTTTCTCCGTTCTTTGGTAATAACAATCCTTCTGAGCTTTATGGCTCCAGTGGCACTAGTTATTGGTTTACTGGCCGGTTTTGGTATAATAGGATACATTCCGGGCTTAACAGGGTTTGGTCTTACTGCCACAACTGAGCTATTGAAATTTCTGACTATTTTTGGTAGTGGATCCCCCATTCAGGGAGTATTAGTGATTGCCTTTACCTGTAGCCTAGTTGGAGCATTATTTGATCTCTACGCCTGCGCCCGCTACCACAACCTGAATGATAACTAAGGACAATCGTACTCAAATTTGTTCAAACTCCCCTGAGGTATTGGGGATATGGTTGAGATTCAAATTATCTATTATTTATATCTGTACGGGAATTAGCCTAGTGGTTTAGGAAGGGAACCGAACTCAAAGACCTTTTCGGGGTTGATAGATTGATAACAGGTTAAATCAAATCATCCAAGCGGTGACGTTTCGCTAACCGTTAACAATCCTCAGTATGGGTGAAAAAAGTGGATCTAAACCGTAAGGATATGTCACTAGACGGAGGCAAACGATTATGGCACTTATTCGTTGGGACCCTTTCCGAGAATTCACTAACTTACAACGGGAAATGAATCGGCTATTTGATGAATTCACCCCATTTGAAGATCGTGGTCTGAAGGGAACAAGTTTTATGCCAGCGGCGGAACTGCAGGAGACAGCAGAAACCCTGGAATTAAAGCTTGAGATTCCTGGGATAGATTCTAAAGATCTCGATATTCAGGTGACAGAGCAAGCCGTGTCTATTAGTGGTGAGCGTCGGTCTGAAACTAGTACTGAAGAAAATGGGATGACACGTTCAGAATTCCGTTATGGTAACTTTCAGCGGGTGATTCCCTTACCAACACGGGTTCAACACGATCAGGTTAAAGCTGATTACAATAACGGCATCTTGAGCCTGAGTTTGCCCAAAGCAGAATCAGAAAAGCAAAAAGTCTTTAAAGTTAATCTCAATTAGTGTTGGGGTTAATAGCCTAGTTCAGTTAGTCGATAAATTGCTGGTTTGATCAGCGGATTTTTATGGCTAACGATTTCGTAAGCATTCAGCACTCAGCCGTCAGCCGTCAGCTAAAAGTCCAAGTAACTCAGCATTATTCCAATGCTTACCTGTTTTTTTCAAAAGCTGTTCGCCTAGCGTGCGTGGCACAGGCTTCGACGCTGAGATTTAGCTCATTAGCTGATACGCGACACGCTGATAGCTGAATGCTTACACGATTTCGTCAAACCCCAGCGGTGTAAATAAAATTCATAAAGATTGACAGTAAACTTTCTAGTGGAAGACTTGACCTGTCAATCTTTTTATAAGCATTCAGCTATTACCACTTAGATTTAAGGTAAGATGGAATATGATATTTTGTAATATCATGTCCGGATAATTAGTGATAAAACACCATTACCGATTAAACCTTACTCCTTTACTTCTACCTTCTGCCTTCTGCCCTCTGCCTTCGATTCGGGCAAGCGTGTAAGTATTCAACCGGACATGATATAAGTGGCTGCTTAAGCTAGCTCGGTATAGGGTTAGTAAACAGCTAGAGAAAATGTCGCAGAGTCTACCAAAAACTCCTGGGGGGGTGACATGCAAGCTGAAATCCTTACTGGGTAAAAATTTCAGCCGATAATTCACAAAAATATACATTCTGTTTTGGGCAAACATTGGACGTAGTTATAAGGGTTTGAGCTTCCAGAAAATGAATTGAGGGTTAATTTCCGACTGTATCTTCCATGATACCATTGGCATCAAAGCCTTATATAGTAAGCTTTTTGGGGCTCATGTCACCCCCTCAGCAAAAACTCTTATTATTTGTTATAATTAAATTAGGGTAACACCGACAGGGATTATTATGTAACTTAAATTAAAGCCGAAAACCAAGGGTTTAATAGTTGCGCTCTCTATCCCGGTGGAACCAACTTTGGGGTTGACATTTTTATGGCGCTCGCGGGATATTCCGTCAGAGCTTTGGGAGATACCCCCTGGATGTGAAAGCATCTTGCATTGGCGAGCCAGAATTTGCCTTTGGTAGATTTTGGTAGCTAAAAAGTATCGGAGTATATCTAGACTCATCCTTAAGAGCAATTCCTCTCTCGTTATACCCGTAGGGTTAGCGAGAGAGGAATTGCGTCTTTAACGATAGATGTGCGCTTATTGAGGGTGGTCAATGACCCACCCGAGACGTTCGCGTAGCGTCGGCTTTGCCGATTGGAAACAGATGCGCCTATACGAGCGAAGTCCAGTAAACTGGCGGCGCAGCAAAATCGGTAGACTTTGAAGTTACCGTAAGGATAGTGGAGTCTTTATGGTTGGCAGGTTATGCAGAGAAGGGTAAAAATTTATTAATTAAGACTCCACTATCCTAAGGTTTCGTCTCTAGGGAAAAGATGACAGGGCAATGGAAGGCCAACCCTCGAATCATGCATTACATCAAGACTTTTCTTGAAACTCGACACATGAGAACCGCAGGACTTGCGGGGATAGTCTGGGTCGCGAACGTAAGACCATAAAACCCCGCTTAGGGTGGAGGCTGTTGCATTGAAGCACCAAACCAAATCGTGAGGTTTAGGAATCCCAGCTCCTTTGGAGCCGCTACGCGAACGTTATAATCTTTGATTTAACGATGGGAGGATGTCAAAAGCGGCCTCTTGACCGTAGGAAATTTCTACATGGTGTCCATCAGGATCCCTTAGATAGGCTGCGTAACCAGTTGGAGGACCATAATCCTTAGGTCCGTCAAGTAAACAACCCTCTTTGCGAGCAAGTTTGCAGAGCTGATCCACTTGTTCGCAACTGACACAAGCAATACCAATATGACTCGGGGGCAAGATCGGCTTGGCCTCTTCTTCCTCAAGTAGAGCTAGGGCAAAGGGTCTAATGTTGTCGGACATCCAAACTGTCCCTGGTTCTACGCGCAAGCGCACTACTGACATCTGACCATACTTAGCGTAGAAAGCAATACTGGCATTAAGGTTCGTAACAGCTATAGCTAAATGAGTGAAGGCTGTTGTTTTAGTCATTGCAGATTCTGTAGTTTTATTGAGACTGTCCAAAACATATTGAGCAAACACGGGCAATCCAAAGTCAGGTCGATAACCGTGAATGGCATCAGGAGCAAGCTGCTTCATTAGGAAGACTATCGCCCCAGTTACAACTTGACCAGGAACTAAAATCGGGCAACCCGGTGGGGTAGGAATAATGAATGTAGATGAAACCAGTTCTCGCCCAGACGCCATTATCTCATCTATTTCATTGTCTAGCTTGAGGTATTCTATTTTTTCTTCGTCCAAACCCAGGAAGTAGGCGCTCCGTAGGTTCCCTTGCCCAGTTGCCGGGTGAGAACGGAAGCCGGAGTAAAACTCGCTGAAATGAGGCAAAGAAGGCAAATTCAGTGTTAGCTGTTGCAGCTTGTTTTCAAATAATTTGATTTCCACTTGATTGTATTGGCACAATTCCTGCTCCAACCCCTCAGCAATTTTATGCAGGCAATCAAGCAAATATGTTACCGAACCCCAGGTTGTCCCGATATTAGTCATTAATAAAACCGTATTGAGGGAAACCTTGTTAACCTGAATATTAAACTGTTCCATCAGTACAGAATTTTGGAAAGTATAGCCATCGATGCCTGTCTTGCCAATGTACAAAGTCAGCCGCGTGGGGTCGAGAACAAATTCATCATCCTCCCAGGCTTGCTCGATACACTGGAACTCTACTTCTGGATCTTCCTGAGTTTGGTAACTTTTCAGACCTGATGGGCGATAGGTTTCCGGAATCAACTCTTCAGGAGTAAGTATCTTGAAGTATTTTCCTAGCAATGGATGAGTGTTAACCTTCTCCCGCACTATCATTGCCATATCAATCTGGGAATGAACCAATTTGAAGCCTTCCAAATCAACTTGTCGCCGCGCTAAATCCAGAGAAGCCAGAATTTGGTAATTGGGGGAGGTGGTGGTGTGGGTCATGTAAGCCTCTAGAAAATCAATTTCCGACCTACGGTTGAACTCCTCGTCCCAGATGTGAATCATGGATGATTGACGCATGCCAGACAGAGATTTATGTGTTGATTGGGTTGAGTACACCCGAATCTTGACTTGATCTGGATCGGGTAAGAGGTGCTGGTTCAGCCAGGTGTCATCATCCTCTGGGTCAAGCCGATCAAATTGTTCCTTAAAGGCTGCATACTCCTTTCGGTATTGGGGACTGTGATAGCGAGTATGAAGGTCAGTGGCAGCTTGCATTGCTGTACGTTCTCGATAGGTTGAGGTGCAACCAGCAAAGGCAAACCAGGCTTCGTCCCAGAGGAAAACCAGATCTGGCTTGATTGCCAGTATTTCTTCCATGACTCCCTTAACGTTGTAAACAATGCCATCAAAGGTACAGTTTGTGAGTAACAGCATCTTCACCTGCTCCAATTGCCCCTCCCGCTTGAACTTGAGCAATTGTTGCTTGATTTCCTTTAAAGGCACAGCACCATAGATACTATATTCTTTGAGGGAATAGGCATTGAGGTAAAGGGGTTGAGCACCTACTAAGACGATGCCGTAATGGTGAGATTTGTGGCAATTCTGGTCAACCAAGACAATATCACCTGGGCTTACAATTGCTTGCAAAACAATTTTATTGGCAGTTGAAGTCCCATTAGTCACGAAAAAAGTTTGCCTAGAACCAAAGCTTTTCGCTGCTAAATTTTGAGCCTCCTTTAGGGGACCAGTAGGATGTAGTAATGAGTCTAATCCTCCACTGGTTGCTGAAGTTTCTGCTAAAAATAGATTTTGACCGTAGAACTCTCCCATATCCTGAATCCAATCAGACTTAAAGATGGAATTTCCCCGGGAAATGGGCATGGCATGAAATACCCCTGTGGGTTCTTTGCTGTAATTTCTTAAGGCATCGAAGAAAGGGGTTTCGTAACGTTTTTCGATGCCTTGAATAATACTTAAGTGTACTTCAAGATAGTCTTCCTGATTGTAGAAAACGCGGCGGAAATTCTGATTCGTATCAGCATCCACATCAACCACGGATACATCGCTCAACAAGTATAAATCCAACTCTGGACGTAACTTATGTATAATCGCACCTAAAGTAAGACCTCTCGGTTGGTAATATTCCCCAGCTAATTCAGCTTGTTCTAACCCACTCATGTATGTTTCGAGCAGTGACAAACAGTTGTTTGAACGCAGGGGAAAGTCGTAGCCGATAACACAGCATTGAATGCTGTGATTCAACATCAAAGCTGTTAGGGCATCCTCAAAGTTAGAAATGACGATGAGCTGATAAATAAAATTGTCTGTTTTCGAGGCTATTTCTGCCAGTTTTTGGCGTAATTCTTTTTCTTTTTCCGGTGTCATGTCGTCTTCGAAAAATAAGACGGTAAAATCGAGTTGATTAGAGTTTTGATTGTACTTATCGACCGATATAATTTGCTGTCCATCTTTCTGTTCGCTTGCAAAAATCTGATCCATGTATGCTTGGGCATACAGTTCAGCACGGCTAGACATCAAACGTATAATTTGAGTCACTTCCCAGGAAAGTCGGGAATATTCCTGGCGCTCAAAGTGCTGCTGCAATCGTCGAAATGCATTTATCCCTGGAAATTTCCAGTAGAGTTCGATGGGTTCGAGAATTTTGAACCCAGCTGCAATTTTTTCCTTTAAGGTGGAGATATCCTGGCCACAGGCGTGAAGAGATTGCAAGCGGTCTGTTGACAATTTCAGTTGGTTCCAGATGTCAACACGCATTGGTAAGGTATTTTTATAGGTGCTGATATACAAGCAATCAAGAATGCGAGTACATGAGTTTTTGGACACAGTTATATTGGATTTAGTTATTACGTCTGTTATTATATATCAATTGGTATTATAGCGTTGTAAGCATTCAGCTATCACCCAAAGGCCAAGGCCAAGGCTGATAGCTGAATGCTTACCCTATTGATAATGTATTGATAATGTCTCAATGGCTGAGAGCTAATAGCTTAATAATGCTGACTACTCTTGGATGCTAACCTCGCAACCACTTTAACTCCAAATTCCTCTTCAAATACCGATTTTTTATAATCCAAATTCCACAGTTCCAAAGCACAATCATCATTGGTCAAAGCGGGAACTAGATCTAGATAAAGTGCCTTATCATCGGAGCGATAATCCGACTTAACATGCCGAATTGCTCCAATATGTCTACGGTCTAAAGCAACAGCTAACCGTAACAAAGCACTGAGCTGACTCACCAACAGCCGATGCTCTTGATTGGCCAGATTGTTGTAATTCTCATGCTTTTTCTTGGGAGGACTCTTGCGATGGTAACGAGCCAGATTAGCAATGATTTCAATTTCTGGCTCCAGAAAGCCCAACAGTTCAGCATTGCGAATTAAGTAATAAGAATGCTTGTGGTGGGACGAATGACTAATATACACGCCACAGTTGTGTAAAACTGCTGCTGCCCAAAGTAATTCCCGTGCCTGTGTTCCCCAATTGTGGAGTTTTCCTTGGGTTTGGTCAAATAAGCTCAGGGCAAAGTTAGCCACCCGCTGACTATAATCCAGGTTGACCTGATATTTCCCAGCCACTGCGATTACACTCCTTTCCCTGACCTCATCTTGGTAGCGTAGCCGGTCTTCAATCAATCCATGGGTAAGCATCCAGTCAACGATTAAGCCTTCCCGGAGTGATCGTCCACAAATTATGATCGACTCCATTCCCAGAAGCTTCATGGCTTCTAATAAAATGATTGTGCCAGCAACAATAATTTCTGAACGCCTCTCGGACATCTCTGGCAGGGTTGAGCGTTCAGCCAAACTCATAGCAGCTAAGCGCTTGAGCATTTTTTCCAAATCTTGACGAGTCAGCTCATAACCCGTTAGGGGATTAGGTAACATACCCAGATGTTCATAGGCGTGCATCTTGGCTAGGGTCTCAATAGTGCCAGATGTCCCCACTAAACGAGGCTGTTCACTGAGTTTCAAGTTACCCTGGATGTCGTCAACAGCTCGCTCTAACATTCCCCTGATATAGGCTTGCAAATAGAGAAACTCACTTTGGCTGATGGGGTCTGTAGTTACAAACTCCTTTGTAAGACGAACGGCTCCTATTTTTGTGCTACTTAGGGAACGGGGGTTGTGACTATCCCCGAGGATCAATTCCGTTGAACCACCGCCAATATCAATAATGATATGGGGCTGGTTGTTGAATTCCATAGCCGACAACACACCTAGGTAGATGCGTCGTGCTTCCTCCTGACCAGAAATTAGGTTGACCAATAAACCCAATTCTGTATATACCTGCTGTAAAAAAGCCTGGCCATTCCGAGCTTCCCGCACAGCACTGGTTGCTACAGCAACGATGTTTTCAGCATTGAGGCTGGCTGCCAGTTCCTTGCAGCGTTGTAGAGTTGCGATCGCTCTGTTCATGGCTTCGGGGGTCAACTCACCGGTCCGGGGGTTGCAATTTCCTAACCTGACCGTGTCCTTTTCTTTACCAATAATCGTGAATGCCGGGAGTTTGGGATCAATTCGCACTACCACCATGTGAATGGAATTGGTACCAATATCGATGGCAGCAATAATGCGCTCTTGCTCTTTGTCAGGAGTGGAAACATGTAGGAAAATGTCTTGGGTCAGTGAGTTAACCATATTGATGTATCCTGCTTACAGATATCAACCCGAAACCTATCAATAACGATATCTTTAAGGAGACTAACAAAAAATAGGCACTATCTCCTATTGTGAAATTCCTCTGATTCGAGGAAACAATCCGGAAAATTACCTACAAACAAAATTACCAACAAACGAGTCACCATTCCTGCTATGCTTACCCAGCCAAACCCCAATCCCATACCCACCTGGCTAGCCATTATGCGACTGTTGCGATGGGACAAGCCAACTGGACGATTGATTTTAATGGTGCCAGCACTGTGGGCAGTTTTTTTAGCAGCCCAAGGGAAACCACCGATTCCCCTGGTTAGCGTGATTATTCTTGGAACCTTAGCCACCAGTGCTGCTGGCTGTGTAATTAATGACGTTTGGGATCACAATATTGATTCCCAAGTGGCGCGAACTCGCTCACGCCCTTTGGCATCCAAAGCCCTATCGGTCAAAGTTGGTGTAGTAGTTGCCTTAGTTGCTATGGTCTGCGCTGGGGTGATTGCCCTGTATCTTAATGCTTTCACCTTTGGGCTTTGCGTGGCCGCTGTACCAGTAATTGTGTTTTACCCATCTGCCAAGCGAGTGTTTCCTGTACCGCAACTGGTTATGGCCATTGCTTGGGGTTTTGCTGTACTGATTAGTTGGAGTGCCATTACTACTACTCTAGAACCAGCTACCTGGTTACTCTGGGGAGCAACGGTACTGTGGGCATTGGGATTTGACACAGTCTATGCCATGCCAGACCGGGAGGATGACCAGAGGATTGGGGTGCGCTCTAGTGCCTTGTTTTTCGGTAAGTATGCTGCTGATGCCGTAGGTGTGTTCTTTGCTGGTACTGCTAGCTTGCTTGCTGGCCTGGGAGTTGTCATGGATCTTCAACTGGGCTTTTGGTTAGCGCTAGTGATAGCGACAGTAGTCTGGATTTGGCACTATACTAGACTACGAAAGCCCAATCATCCCACATCTGTCTATGGAGAGATTTTTCGCCAAAATGTCTGGATTGGCTTTGTGCTACTGGTCGGGATGATTATTGGTAGTCATTAGGGACTTGCATCTAAAAAAAATACCAATTAAAGTAGGGTGGGCGAAGTAATCTCAGGAAAGTTGCTAGTTATTCCGTGAGCATTCAGCAGTCAGCGGTCAGCCGTCAGCTTATTTTATTCAAAAGCTGAAAGGTAAGCATTCAGCCGTTGGCCTTGGCCGTTGGCCACGCTACGCGAATGGCTGATAGCTGATACGCGACACGCTGATAGCTGATAGCTTACGTTATCCTGATAACTTTTAGCTTTTGATACCAATAATCGAAAATTGAGTATCTAGGAATACTACTATTTGGTGTGTGGAAGGGATTTTGAGGTAATTTTTGATAATTACTCACTGATAACTAGCAACTGAGATAATCTAATCTAGACCTACCCTACAAGCTAAAAACTGGTATTGTGTTTCTTGGCTAGTCTTTTATTCCTTTGGAAATTGCTAACAGTTAATTGTTGATTATCTGTTTTGTCTGGGAGCATGTCAGTTTTGTTAATCCCTGATTCAGAACCCCCTAAATCCCCCTTAGTAAGGGGGACTTTTGAATCTCAATCTCCCTTAGTAAGGGTAAATTTTGAATCTAATTCCCCCCTTGTTAAGGGGGGTTAGGGGGGATCTATATACATAATTACAAAGGTGACATGTACAAAGGTGACATGGTTCCGTTTTGCATGTTCCCTGCAATATTTTTGCCTAATGTTTCTTTCAGAGAAAAGATGGGAAACCTAATAGTGTGCAATCGTTAAAATAGTCCGAATGGGCTAATTTCTGTAGAGGTTAAAAAGCATGAACATCAAACGATACCAGCTATCAATTATCAGTGCCTGTTTGTTTGCTCTCGTCAGCCCAACCGTGGGTTATTCCCAAGAACCTGAGACTATCCTCCAAAAACCTGGAACTATTTCTGAAGAAGCTGAGACTATTCCTCAAAAACCCTTGACTATCCCTGAAGAGGCTGAGACTATCCTCCAAAACTCTGAGATTGGCTATACACCAGAGTTTGTCAATTTTTACATGGGGCAATGTGTTGGGAGTAAGGGCTCAGAGGCTCAGGCTTTTTGTCAGTGTACCATTGATAAAATTCAAGAAAAATACCCCTATGAAGAGTTTCTAAGTATTGGTCTAGAAATTACTGGTGGTGCGGAACCTCCTGAAGATTTCAATAAACTGATTAAGTCCTGTGAAGCTGGGAATTAGTAATTAGACATCATAGGTGAAAATTAGCGATTAGCCGTTGTTATGTCAAATTTATGGCATTGCTGAGGGGCAGGATAAATATCAGTGGGGTGGGCATCCTGCCCGCCTGGGAATTGTAACGGGCAAGATGCCCGTTTCACAGCCAGATGCCCATTCCATCAAGATGCCCGTTCCATCAAGATGCCCGTTCCACAGCCAGATGCCCGTTCCACAAAACTATTAAAATAAAATCATCCCGCATTTATGCAACGCCAATTTTTTTCTGGCTCTTCAAACGAATGAATAATCAAATATAGAGACATATTGGATACTTTGTGTTACAAAAACTCGCACTTGGACACGGATGGCATAATAGGACAAATTAGGTTTTTTAAGAAAAAATAATTAACATTATTAAAAAAAATCACGTAGAATGAAGAGATAAAAACTATGCCAACGCCAACAATCTGAATTGCCGAAAATTTAAACGGTGAAGCTTGTATATTCCTTGGAGGAGACTTAATTATGGTTGACTGTAGTTTTTCTTTAACCTCCTTAAGTGCTTCTAGTGCCTGAGTTGCACCGGAGTAAGGCTCAGAATAATTGTAGTGTACCATTTTATCTAAAACTGCTGCTAGTTCATCACTGACCTTGACTTGGTTATTACGCCAGATTATTTTGTTATTTTCATCCCATTGTAGGGTGTTGGGCAGTTCTCCTGTAAGTGCTTGGATTCCAATCATTCCCACTGCGTATATATCACTACTGAGGTTAGGATAACCCTTGGCTTGTTCAGGAGCCATGTAGCCTGGTGGCGAATATTGAATCAATCTTTGGCAAACGACCAGAAAACCCTAACCAGGTATTACCGGGCACGTGGGCGCTGTAACGCAAACTAAATGGCCTTGGCCCTGTGGCGAGTGACGCATCAATACCAACCTGCCCTGCTACTTCAGTAGGAGTAGACACCAGCAAAGCAGAACCTGTCACTAGGATCGGGAAAGTAGCCTTAGCTAGGTTAGTTATGCCCATCAGGTTAAAGCCTAAAGGCTGCCAATCAGAATTTACCTCAGATGCTCCAGAAGAGTCTGAGGAATGGTATCTGATTCCTTGGAGATAATTGAATAAAGACTTCATAACTGGCCAGAATGAATTAAAGAGAAAAGCTAATTGGTAACTGACCCAACTAGTCTTGATATCAATAAATTAGTTAGTAAATTAGTTAGTTCAGCAACACCGAATAAATAACTAATCGTGGCTCTAGGAAAGTTGCTATGTAAAACGTTTATAAAATAATTATGATAATCATGATATGGCAGGAGTTTTAGTTTTTGAAAGAATAATTTTTAATAAATTACCCGCCCGATCAGACTTAGTGGGCAATAAGCGCGGTTTTATGCATACAATCAGTTCGGTAGAGCCCTAATCATTAATAACAAATAACTCAGCTTTCAGTACTGAGCACTCAGATAAGCGATTGACCCTAGGTCACGCTACGCGAACGCATCCGATTTTCCTCCTAATTAAACTACTCTTGTGATCTAGGATTGCTTGATTGATGTGGTTATTGCCTAGAGAGAATTACGGAATTTTTATCAGGTTACGGAGGAAATGATATCCGTGAATTCCACATCTCCCTGAGTTAGGTGTTAGGTTAATCCTTCTAGTGCCTAATAGCTATTTTAGTAATTGTTAATTGTTAATTGTTAATTGGTAAGCATTCAGATAATGCGCTACTTGAGGTGCTACTTGAGGTGCTATCAGCTATCATCTGATTCCCTATGGGCACTCTACTTGAGGTTAATTCAGCCATTGGCCTTTGGAAAACGGCTGAATGCTTATGTTAATTGGTAATTTTAAATTATAATTAATGTGCATGATTAAAGCAATCGACAAATAGCGTTACTAGTAGAGTTACTAGGGAAATCAATAACAGACCTGACGTTACCGGTAGAGTAAATTTACCCATGAGCAGTAGAGTGTATTATTAAACTAACCGACAGCTATACTTATTCCTAGAGTTACTGAGTAAATCAGCAATATACCTAAGGTTACCGGTAGAGTAAATTTACCCATGATCAGTAGATAAGATTATTAAACCAACCAGCAACTAGCGTTACCGGTAGAGTTACTGGGGAAATCAATAACAGAGCTGATCTGATCGGTAGAGTAAATTTACCCATGATCAGTAGATAAGATTATTAAACCAAGCAGCAACTAGCGTTACCGGTAGAGTTACTAGGAAAATCAATAAAGTAAATTCCACCTATAATAAAATCAATTAATTTTTGAGTTAACACTGCTTGTTAACTATACTAATCCCTACTCCCTACTCCCTACTCCCTACTCCCTACTAATCATGGCCAAGACACACATCCGCTTTGACTGGGCGATCAAAAAACTGCTGAGGGATAAAGCTAATTATGTTGTCCTAGAAGGCTTGATCACCGAATTACTAGGAGAAGAGATTACTATTGAATCTATTTTAGAAGGCGAAAGTAATCGGCTCACCGAAGACAATAAACTGAATCGGGTTGATATTCTAGCGCTCAATAGTGCTGGAGAGTTACTGCTAGTGGAAGTCCAAAATAGTTCCGAAAATGATTACTTTCACCGGATGCTATTTGGCGTCTCCACACTGCTCACGCAATATCTAGATAAAGGAGAGCCCTATAGTAAACTCAAAAAAGTCTACTCCATTAATATTGTTTACTTTACCCTGGGGCAAGGACAAGATTACATCTATGAAGGGAAACTAGATTTACGAGGTCGTCATCATCAAGACTCCTTAGGGTTATCCAGTCTCCAGAAAGAGTTGTTCAAACTAGAGAAAGTATACCAGATATTTCCCGAATATTATATCTTGAGAGTCAACCAGTTTGATAATGTAACTAGAAACAATTTAGATGAATGGATCTATTTCCTAAAGAATAGTGAAATCAAGGAAGAGTTCCAAGCCAGAGGATTAGCCGAGGCCAAGGATAAGCTCAGGATTGATAATTTACCATTACCAGAAAGGGTTGCTTATCAGAAATATCTGGAAAATAAACGGTATGAAATTAGCCTGTTGGCAGGAGCAGAAGCAGCTGGAAAATTACAGGGGAGAGCAGAGAAAGCTATAGAAATAGCCCAAGCTATGAAAGCAAGAGGGATTGATTTGGATTTAATCGTGGCAACAACTGGTTTAACTAAAGAAGACGTTGAAAATTTTTGAATGGTCGCTAAGGGATTAAACCTTGAGGTATAATAAATTAATTCTGAAAATTTTTCTGCCCTTTTTACTACTCCCTACTCCCTATTACCTATTCCCTGATTAAACCATTTTCATTATGTCACCAAATCAAAAAAAAGCATCTGAAACTAAACCTGAAAATAACCCTGAAAATAAACAGTATAGCCCTTCTGTATTTCGCATCTCTCCTATAATTCGGATTACCCTAATCACATTTTATTGGGCGCTGTTGATACCATTACCGTTTTTAGCTAAAGTATCATCGACTCCGGTATCGCCAATAATCCTGTGGATAGGAATTAGCTTAGGATTTATCGCCCTCTATGGTGCCTTAAGCGAACAGGTGATTGTAGATGACGAAAAAATTCAGGTAGCTTATCCCAATTGGGTGCCCCGATTCTTCCGCAAAGGTTGGCAATTACACTGGAAAGAGGTGAAAGACTTAAAAATGCGCACCACAGGTCAAGGAGGGCTTGTTTACTATTTCGTTAGCCAGTCTTATGACCAAGCTTACTTGCTGCCAATGCGAGTAGTGGGATTTAATCGCTTAGTTAAGTTAGTACAAAACTATACCGGGATAGATACTACCGATATTCGTCCCCTAGCCCAGCCTTGGATGTATCTAATTTTGTTCGGATTCACCCTCTTGCTATTACTTGTAGATGCCTGGACCATAACCACAGCTATCAATCAGGGTTTGATGTAAGCATTCAGCTATCAGCTCTCAGCTCTCAGCTAATGGGCTACGCGCACGGTACTTGAGGTACTATAGCACTACCCATTAAGATGTTTGACATTCCTAAACTCCGAAACGTAAGTAATCCCTTACTTTTGACTTCTGACGCAATAACCTTGCTGACTTGGGCGTAGCGCTATAAAAGCACTATCTGTAGCACCATCTGTAGCCCATTAGCTGAGAGCTCTCAGCTAAAACATTGATAATTTTTAATTGGAGCAAAGCGATTGACTAATCCCCTGTTGCAGCTAAAGCAGGTAAGCCTGACCCTCTCAACCAGGGCTAAAGCAGCTGGAATACCTATATTAACTGATATTTCTTTCGAGGTCAGCCCATGCGATCGCATCAGCGTGATTGGACCATCTGGTGCTGGTAAAACCTCTCTGTTGCGGCTGTTGAACCGATTAAGTGAGTCCACCCAGGGAACAATTTACCTAGATAATCAGAACATCCGGAATATCCCTGTCCTAGAATTGCGGCGACAGATCATGCTGGTTCCTCAAGAACCAAAATTGTTAGGAATGACCGTTCAGGAGGCTCTAGCTTATCCGTTGGTATTGCAACAGCTGCCAAAAAAAGCGATTGGCCGTAGGCCACGCTACGCGAACGCACAACGGACACAAGAGATTCGAGAGAGACTGCGCATCCCAGCGGAGTGGTTAGAGCGTACAGAGTTACAACTGTCTTTGGGACAACGGCAATTGGTTGCGATCGCACGAGCACTAGTTGTCCAACCAAGGATAGTGTTACTTGATGAGCCCACCTCAGCCTTAGATGCTGGTATAGCCTCTCAGGTGATCAGGGTATTTACCGATTTAGCCCGAAAGGAGCAGATCACAATTTTGATGGTCAATCACCAGCTAGATATGGCTGAGTTATTTTGTAATCGACTATTGTATTTGCAAGATACTCAGTTACTCCAAGACAGTCCAGCTGAGCAGATTAATTGGCAACAATTACGAGAGAGATTAGTACAAGCAGAAGCTAAAGCATCTCAAGAGTGGGCTTAATCATTTGTTGACAGTTGACGGTTATTTTAATTTTGCCTATTGCCTCTTGTCTATTGCCTATTGCCTCTTGTCTATTGCCTATTGCCTCTTGTCTATTGCCTATTGCCTCTTGCCTATCATGCGTCTAACCTCTCTTGATGTCTTTCGAGGTATTGCCATGGCTAGCATGATTCTAGTCAACAATCCCGGAAGTTGGTCTTATGTCTATCCCCCCTTACTTCACGCTAAGTGGCATGGTTTTACACCCACAGACTTAGTATTTCCTGCCTTTTTATTTATTGCTGGTGTAGCAATGGCTTTTTCCTTAGTCAAGTACACCAATAACAACCAATCCGTATCCCAGGGGTATTGGCGTATTGGCAGGCGATGTGCCATTCTATTTGCCCTAGGCTTACTGCTCAATGGTTTTCCGACTTACAACTGGGATACTATTCGGATTATGGGTGTCTTGCAGCGCATTAGTCTTGCCTATTTCCTTAGTGCTGTAGCAGTGCTAAATCTAAGACGACGGGGTTTGTGGGTACTGACCGGAATAGTTTTGCTAGGGTACTGGGCAGCGATGTCTTTAGTACCAGTTCCTGATTATGGTGCTGGTAATCTGACACCGGAAGGGAATTTTGCTGCCTATATCGACCGTATGGTATTGGGAACAAACCATTTGTATAAACAAGCTCAATTTGATCCAGAAGGACTGTTTAGCACCTTCCCAGCGGTAGTAACTGTCTTGGCTGGCTATTTCGTTGGGGACTGGCTACGCCATCAACCGATACCGTCCCGCACTAGTTTGGGATTAGTACTATTTGGTGTAGGTTGTCTTGGTTTAGGCTGGGTTTGGGATTTCTGGTTCCCAATTAACAAGCAGTTATGGACAAGTTCCTATGTAGTCTTTTCTGCTGGTTGGTCGATGCTGTTACTAGCTGCTTGTTATGAGTTAATTGAAGTGCGGGGATTTCGCAGATGGGGATGGCCGTTAGAAGTAATGGGGTTAAATGCGATTTTTCTGTTTGTCGCATCTGGTTTAGTAGTTCGCATCCTATATCGAACTAAGGTAGGGACAGGTGATAATGCTGTGAGTACCTATACTTGGATTTATGAAAATCTGTTTCGGTCGTGGGCTGGAGCCATGAATGGTTCTTTGATCTTTGCCATAGTCAATGTACTGTTGTGGTGGTTGATTCTCTATGGGATGTATCGGCGACGCTGGTTGATCAGGATTTAATGGTTAAGGGTTAAGGGTTAATGGTTAATGGTTAATTAACCATTAATAAATCTTTTGGGCTGCCAGTTCTGTCCCAAGTTTTGGATTATTCTCGTTTATGCCTTGATTAAACCGATAGCCAACATTGCGAACCGTTTGAATAATGTTGGGTTGTCGAGGATCAGTTTCTATTTTTTTGCGTAGGGCAAGGACGTGGGTATCGATGGTGCGCGGATTGTCAATAGCATTGGGCCAAGCGCGGCGCAATAATTCAGAGCGACTCAAAGGCATTCCCTCTGCTTGGGCGAGTACATAGAGCAAACTAAATTCTTGTGGAGTCAGGTCAATAAACTCTTCTTTGAAGCGGACACGACGCTGGACTAAATCAATTTTGAGATCACCGTAGTCCAGAGACAGGGGAGCTACCGTAATGCGGAGGCGACGAATTAGGGCTTCCACCCGTGCCATAAATTCCTGTATACCAAAGGGCTTGGTGAGGTAATCGTCTGCCCCAGCTTTAAGACCAGTGACGATATCTCTTTCACTATTACGAGCAGACAACATTAAAATTAGAGATTTTCGCTGCTGCTGAAGCCAGCAGCAAAATTCAACCCCATCGCTGTCTGGTAAATCAGAGTCTAGGATAACCAGAGTGGGTTGGCGATGGTGAAAGTCTTCCTTGGCTTGCTCAAGATTTTGTGATTGGTACACCCCATAACCGGATTTCTTCAGGTGCGACCCTAGAAGCGATCGCAAATGAGGGTTTCCTTCAATAATCTGAATTCTAACTGAGCCCACGGCACATTAAAGTCCTCTTAGCCTTAGCCGTTGGGATTTAATCATAGCAAAGGTCAGGTCAACATTCTGTAACAACTGCTACTTATGATCCCGATATTGGCTTGCGTTCTTCCAATACGACTTCCTAGTGGCAGCAAATGGACCAGGTCAGAGGGACAATAAGGACAATAGTAAAATTTCAATTTACCATTAATTTTAACTGACCATTTTAGATTATAGCATATAAGATGCAATTTAGTCTAGGTAACATAACAAATAATTGAGAAAAGTATTGAGGACTTGCTACTTTTGCTAAACTGAAGTTAAGTTGGCGTATCCGAGTTTCTACTGAGTGAGCCAATACCGCTACTGTTGATACTCAAAATTTCTTAAGACTATGCTGCAAGATCCTCAAGCTATACGCTGCTATCAAAAACTTACTGACTCCCTAGTCGATTTGTGGAATCGAGGTTATAGCTTCGATGAATTGCGGCTATATATCGATGGCTATCTTTCTGCCCTCAAACACACAAATACCCTTGAATCCTATATAACCTACCGCTTAGAAGAAGATGCCATTCGTTATCTTCGTGATCCATCCAACTTTGAGATGGTACCAATGCCGCAGCCAGAAACCGACTACTATTAAACCTTAAACACACAGAACCCCACTGAATCCGATCAAGTCCATGGGAGTACTCATCCTATCCGTTAGCTGGTAATAGGCAATTACCAATTATCCATTACCCATTACCCATTACCCATTACCAAAAAGCGATAGGCTATTCTCTTGAGTAATTAACTGGACTTGATATCAGTGGGTTTTCTTGGCAATCTGCTTTTCCCAAATACCAACTAAATTCTGAACCCTTTCATCCCAACCATACTGGGAAACACACTCCCTACCGTTGCGACCCATTTCCTGTCGCAACGCTGGGTTCTCAATTAATACTTTGAGCTTGTCGCAGAAATCTTCCTGATTCTGGGGAGTGAACAAAAAACCATTCCATCCGTCTTGGATATTCTCCACTACCCCACCTGCTTCAGGAGCGAGCACAGGAATTCCAGCTGCGAAGGCTTCTAATATAGTTAGCCCTCTAGTCTCCTTTTCTGATGCTGTGATATGAATATCACTGTTGACCAAAAGAGCTGGAACATTTTCCGGTGGCACTCTACCCAGTAAGTAACTATTAGGTGTTAACTTGCTTAAGCGGGTAGCAATCTCATCCCGCATCGAACCATCACCAGCAATGATCAGTGCGATTTTGTCACTGTTGACCTCTTGTACAACTCGTGAAAAGGCATTTAGGGTAAATTCCCACCCCTTATCTGGAGTTAACCGACCTAGAAAAATTAACTTAACTTTCCCCTCAACCTCTGGAATATCATAGTTCTTTTCGAAAAACTGTTCTTCCCGTAAACCAGGATAGAATTTACTAGCATCAAAGCCAACTAAATTGGCATGTAGGGTGTTTTTAATGCCCAGATTGATAATTTTTTTATGGGTAATCCGACTAGAAACTAGGGTGACATCATAAGAATTATACACTGAAATCAATATGGTTTTAAAAATAAATTTAATTCCAGCGACGACCAGAGACGGTAGAGAAAAGTAATCTTCGGCATAGTCAATAAAATTAGTCCTAAAAAAACTCACACAGGGAATACCAGCTTTTTTGGCAAAAGCCACCCCAGGCACTCGAAAAAATCCAAAAAACAGTCTTTCTGGTTCATCAACATGAATAATATCGGGCTGGAATTTTTTTAATTCCTGGAGGAGGATTGAATAGGAACTCCTGCGCACCTGACGCTCAAAGTCCAAGTCCATGAATGAGGTACTCGGTAAATTGATGATTCTCACTCCAGGCAGGATTTGACCAGTATAATCTCGCCAATTGGGATAGACATGTTCTAAAGCACTGTACTCAGGACAAAATAACAACACCTGGTGTCCCCACTGACTCAGTCGTTGTAG
Organism: Moorena sp. SIO4E2; assembly: GCF_010671945.1. Taxonomy (NCBI): domain Bacteria; kingdom Bacillati; phylum Cyanobacteriota; class Cyanophyceae; order Coleofasciculales; family Coleofasciculaceae; genus Moorena; species Moorena sp. SIO4E2. The sequence continues at coordinate 28,030 of NZ_JAAHIE010000008.1, read as the reverse complement.
CCTAGATAATCCACTAACTGTTACGCCATCAATGACAGGCAAGAATCCAGAGGTGATAATAGCAATTTTCATAGGTGAATAGAATTATCCCACTCAGAGCGTGTTTAATTTTTAGGGGCAAAGCATTGACGATGCGTCCCAATTGTTGCATAAATCATGTCAGAACAGGTAAGGCAAATGTGATCAGGAGAGGGAATTGAGGAAGAGCACAACAATTCTATCTTCTCTATCTTCCCCATCTTCCCCTGAACCATGATCAGTATCTGTATGTAAATACTTCGCCCATCCCAGGAGTTAGGAAACGTTTCATACCAAATCCGGGTTAATTACCCCCTTTTTAAGCAAAAAGCATGAGGAGCTTCAGGAGCTTCAGGAGCTTCAGGAGAACAGGAGAAAGAATGCTGGAATCATAACGGGGGTTTTTGGAGCGAATTTGGGATCAAACACTAGTCGAAGTAGTTAAACCTAGGTTAGGGTGAATCGCATCCGGCAGTTCCTTTTCCACTCGCCGTATGGGTGGATATCGATAAGCGATAAAGCTTGCCAGGATGTTCAGCAATCCCATCAACAGCAACAGCAAGCCCATCCCACGCCCTGGACCAACTCCAATGATATGCCCAATACTACCTGCTAACAGTCCATCGGTAGCCATCATCGGTTCTAAAACATGATCGACTAACGGTCCGGTTAGCATGTGGGCAAGGATCAATAAGGAGTTTTCGATGGCCAGTTGTAAGGCGAAGACCCGTCCTTGCAGATTAGCTGGGACTTTGTTCTGCCAGATAGTTTGATTACAGCTAACGATAATGGGTTGAGCAAATAAAACACCAAACGCTCCAAGAGCAGCTAAGTTCACAGAAGCGCGGCACCCACCTAAAAGTAAGAACAAGCCTTGCAGGATTACAAAGCTAAAAATACCGTATATCCTGGGCTTGGGTCCTCCCCAGGTAGTCATGACCAAGCTACCAATAAGCATCCCACAACCGCCAATAGATAAAATGACCCCAAGTTCAGCACTGGAGGCAAAGCTTAACACCAGTGGCCAGAACAACACCTGAAGAATACCCATAGTGAAGTAGACCACGGCAAAGAACATCAGCAACCCTTGCAGTCCTTGCCGTTTGGCAATGTAACGCCAGCCTGATACTAGATCTTGGCGCAGTTGGGAGAAGTGGGCTTGCTTTTGATGAGTGTGATGGCTAGACTGGAGATGGGGAATCTGAACGCTTAGCAATGTCGCTAGGGCAAAGATGAATGTGATGAAGTCTATTAATAGAATTCCCTGCAAGTGAATGGTCTCCAGCAGCACACCCGCCAAGGTCGGTCCAAGAATCTTGGCAGTTGCCCTAGAGGCTTGCATCATGCCATTAGCACGGCTAAGATGTTCTTGAGGCATCAGCTGAGTCGTAGCTGCTGTATAGGCTGGCAACTGGAAAGCCTTAAACGTTGAACTGATTGCTACGACTAGGTAAATGTGCCAGATGTCTAACCTGCCCGAGAACACCAGAGCCATAACCACCAGTGTGCTAGCCCCTGCCACGGAGTCGCTGAGAATCATCGCCCAGCGTCTATTCCACCGGTCTACGAATGTACCAGCTATGGGTGAGATAATAATATTGGGTAGGTGAATAAATAAAGAAATTAGGGCAAATTGGGTGATTGAACCAGTAGTCTGGTAAGCCCAAACGCCCAGAGCAAATTCGGTAAGATTAGACCCCAGAAGGGATACTAGCTGTCCCAACCAGATCAGAAAGAAAATCTGCATTTATTGTGTCTTTTTCTACTTTACTCGTCGTTATACTCCGCCATCGGCGGGATTATTGTACCTTTTATACATGAATGACTGAACCCCTTGCCAGTTCCCGCTAAGCTTACACCTTGATGGGTAAAACAGTCTAGCTCGGGGAAAAAGACTGTTGTAGGTGGGCTTACTGATATATCTAGTATGGTGGCAAGTTTTATGTTTGACGGTACCCTTGATGATTACTATTTGTGACATTTTTGCTTAGATTGTGGTGACATTGTGTTGATGCAAACCGCGAGAGAGGGAACCACGGCAGTCGCTCATGGTTTGAAGTTACCGTAAGACAGGCTCGCCTTAATCAATGGAGGCGCGCTTTCCTATGGCGAATTAAATTACGGGGTCGCGCCTCAAGTTTTAACCCTTTTTTGCATAACCTACCAACCATAAAGGCGAGCCTGTCTAAGGTTTCGTCTCCGGGGGGACCACGGCAGTCGCTCATGGGGGAAACCCCCAAGACCGCGCTGCCTCCCCAAGACCGCGCTGCCTCCCCAAGACCGCACTTGCTCCCCAATGGCTGCGCTGCATCGCTTTTGCCCGACAACCGCTTCTGTGGGTGACATGGTGCTGAATTTGCTGATCAGAATAATTCCGTAGTACCTATCTGAGCAGGAAGAGATGAGCTATTGTGGACACCTATCTTGAGAAGCTCCACAGCCGAGAGCTGACTGCTGACTCGTTACCAACTAGTTACGTTTAGTGGCAAGAAAAGACCAGTGACCCTGGTTATTAAGAAGAGTTTCAACAGTTATAATTTAAATTGACTTAATTTCCATTGACTATTGTATACTTTATTGGTAAATAAAACAAGTATCCTAAACGGGAGTTTTAAATCAATTGAGATATTGAGATATTGAAGATGCTTAACTATATCTAGTTCCTTATCTAGTTCGGTTTTGGATTGTTTGAGGTCACTAGTTTAATTTTTTTTGACCGTTTATCCCTGACACTCAAGCGTCAAGCGTCAAGCGTCAACCTCTTAAATTTAGTGCAACCTATAGGTTATAAAATATACCTCGGTTTGACCCCCCAGAGTATCCCGAAAATCACTCCCAGTATTTGGAATCATAATGATTGACTTTAATTTCGGTCAGAGGAGGTTGAGCTAAAGGACACCATTGGATTCACAAGACATGCTTTGATTGGACGCGATCGCATATTTTTGTAAAACTACTCAAAGTTAAACCAGTTACTGTAAATATCTTCATAGTATGATGATTCGTTATCGTTTTATTCACCCTTACTGATCCACATATTGCTGGTCATCGGGATTTTCTGGCTCCTCCAGAATCTCCGTTCGCTTAGCTTGACCTAAGGTCAATCGCGTAGCGTGGCTCACGGCCTCTCCTTCCTCATAACCGAAAATTTTGCCAAAATGGCAACCAATTACTAACATGTATGAGTCAATATTGTATAGATACAGGTTTATTTACTATTAAGTAAACTGCCCTATAAATTCATGTCGAAATGATTAGATTCGGAAGAGGATTAACATAAAATCCAGGGTAAATAATATCGCCAGAGTCTTCTTGATTTTTATAATTTTTATGAAATTTAAATTAAGATTGCTTAAAATTGCTATAATTAACTAAATTTCAATCAGGGTGCTTTACTACTATATAAGTAAGTCAGTAATATCTCTGTCGAGATAACTAGTCATAATTAGTGATCTTACTGTGCAGTTTAATCAATATAGTTAACGAAAATCCCTATGGTATTAAACGCAAATCAACTATCTGAAATAACTATTAAACTAACGGCTACCCTGACAGCAGAACCTTTAAATAAATCTCTAAACTTATGGATGGAAGATATAAATATTCCATCCAAAATAAACTTATCAAAATCTAATCAACATGTTGAACAAATATTTGATAAGTCTAGTCTAATATCTACTCCTAAAAATGGGAGTACTGTCATCTCCTCAAGTTTTGAAGACTGGATCAGATCTCCTGCCAATCAGCCATTATCACCAAATCCCTCTAACCTAGGTTTAGCTACCAATTTTGATATTCTTAAAGCCGAGGCTATTATATTTAATCATAACGATTACCAATTATTCAATAATTTAGTTATTGTTCATTAAAATGAACAATAAACTGATTAATTATATCAAAAAATTTTTGAAAAACAGACCTACATTAAACATGGCATAACTATCCATGATGGGGATTGTATTTTTGATATAGGGGCAAACATCGGTATGTTCACCCTGTTTGCTCAGCAAATCTGTAAAAATGCCAGACTATTCTCCTTTGAAGCCTTACCAGATGTTTTTGAACTGTTGCAGATCAATGCATCACTGTATGGCTCGAATGCCAAAGTCTTCAATTTTGGACTTTCCAAGCACTCAAAGACTATATCTAGTATTATTCATAAACAGAACATTGAAAAAATTGATTTACTCAAAATTAATGCTGATCAACCTCAGCTAGATATCTTGGCTGGCATCAAGGAGAAGGATTGGGAAAAAATTAAGCAAATTGTCATGGAGGTTGATCAGATTACAGCAGGGATAAAACTAAAGCAGATCACAAACTTACTCCAAAGGAAAGGCTACCAGTTAGTGATTGATCAAGAATTATTGCTGGCAGATACAGGGGTTTACCGTATCTACGCCAGGCGTAACTATCGGCTAAATCAATTCTTCTAGTATCCAACAGGAATGAAAATCCCTCTTGTTCTAGCAACACACTGATTACTCAGCTTACTCAGCCTTTGTGATAAGGAAGTGGATCGTCCAATCCCAACTCAGCAAAGGCAGCCAATCGCAACCGACAAGCATCACAAACACCACAAGCTAGATCGTTACCTGTGTAGCATGACCAGGTTTTTTCCCAAGGAACACCCAGCTGATTGCCTAATTTGATAATTTCGGTTTTTTTCAGGTCAATCAGAGGAGTGACAATTTTAATTCCATTGCCCTCCCTACCTTGTTTCGTCCCCAAATCAAAAGCTGTCTGCATTGCTTGGATATAATCCGGACGGCAATCTGGATAGCCAGAATAATCTAAGGCATTGACACCCACATAGACTCCCTCAGCACCAATTGCTTCTGCATAGGATAAGCCAAAGCTCAGAAAAATCGTGTTACGGGCTGGAACATAGGTTATGGGGATGTCTTGAGACATCTGCTCTAGACTACGCTCCTTGGGTAGGTCAAGGTTATCATCGGTTAACGCTGAACCTCCCCACTGCCGTAAGTCAAACCTGACTACCTGATGTTCCTTAACACCTGCTGCAGTAGCAATTGCGTAGGCTGATTTGAGTTCTCGTCGATGTCGCTGCTGATAATCAAAGGAAAGGGCATAACACTCATAACCGTCTCCTACTGATTGATACAAAACTGTAGCAGAGTCTAAACCTCCAGATAACAACACAATTACTTTCTTAGACATGATCCAACCAGATATCACAAGTCTCATCAGGATAATGCCTAATCAAACGTTTTGCACTGTTACTACAACTACCAATTAATAATTTCATTGCTCTGTCAACAGACAACCCACAAACTGACACATAGGGTTAGTGTTCGATATTTCGTCAAACCACAATAAGTATAGAACACATGTTTTAAAGGTTCTTTTAGCCTGAGTGGGATGGACAAAGCTTTGAAATTCTTCACATTTATAGTTGCTGTGGTACTATCTGGATGGTTTAAGGCGACTTAGATTAAGTAAATCGACTTATTACCAGTGGTGGAGGAGCAAAAAAGAGTGCAGAATAGTACTTATCAAAGACATCGAGATCATCAAGTCCAGCGCAACTTACCGCAGCCAATCAAAATCGGTGTGATTGGCGTTGGCAATATGGGACAACATCATGCCCGAGTTTTGAGTCTTCTCAAAGACGTTGAAATTGTGGGTGTGGCAGACATTAACGTCGAGCGTGGTTTAAATATTGCCAGTAAGTACCGTGTTCGCTTTTTTGAAGATTATCACGATCTTCTTCCCTATGTAGAGGCGGTTTGCATTGCAGTACCGACCCGTCTACATCATCAAGTCGGGATGACTTGTCTACAAGCTGGAGTGCATATTTTAATTGAAAAACCGATTGCCGCTAGTATTGCTGAGGCAGAATCGTTAGTAAATGCAGCAGCAGATTCCCAATGTATTCTCCAAGTTGGACATATTGAACGTTTTAACCCAGCTTTCCAGGAACTGAGCAAAGTTCTGAAGACAGAACAATTGCTGGCTGTGGAAGCTCATCGCATGAGTCCTTACTCTGACCGAGCCAATGATGTCTCGGTGGTTTTGGATCTCATGATTCATGATATAGATCTATTACTAGAATTGGTAGCCTCACCTGTGACAAGGTTAACCGCTAGTGGCAGCCGTGCTTCTGATTCCGGGTATTTAGATTACGTCACTGCTACCTTGGGGTTTGCCAATGGTATTGTTGGTACGGTCACGGCAAGTAAAGTGACACACCGAAAAATCCGTCGCATCGCTGCCCATTGCAAAAATTCTCTGACGGAAGCTGATTTCCTGAATAATGAGATTCTAATTCATCGGCAAACCACTGCCAATTATATGACGGACTATGGTCAAGTGCTTTACCGACAGGATGGTTTGATTGAGAAGGTTTATACCAGTAATATTGAACCACTCCATGCTGAGTTAGAACACTTTGTCAATTGTGTACGGGGTGGTAATCAACCTTCTGTCGGAGGTGAACAAGCTCTAAAAGCACTGCGTTTGGCCAGTTTGATTGAGCAGATGGCTCTTGATGGTCAAGTTTGGCACAACGTAGACAATGGGAATCATAAACTCCATACTTCCGTCATGACAGTTCCGTGTTAGTGACTTGTTGTTGATTTGTTGTTGATGATGTAGGGGTCAGTTGCACTTGTAACTGACCGACATTAGGGAGAGCCTAAGGGGGTAAGGAACAAATCAGCCCAATCCGCTTTGATAAATCCCTTCTAGCCCTGACAACTAAAACTCGCGGCTATAGGTAGGTCAAGCCTTCTGGAAGAGTACAAAGTCGGCCTGGACAGACTGACTTCAACAGGGGGTCTTTAATCTGGATTTGCTATCAACCTTTTCCCCTGTCCCTTTTTCCATTTACCTGAAAAGTTTGATCACTGATGAAGCTACCTGAGCTGATATAACTTCACTGACTTTCTGATTTCCTTGGGGGCTAAGGTGAATGTGGTCACGGTAAAGTATTTCTGGTGTTTCGGTGTTATTGAATACTTCTAAAAAATCAAGATAAGTAATGTTGTGCTCTTGAGTAAAGTCACTCAAGCGTTTACGGGCTTTTAACTCATAGTCACGAGGTCCTTTGGTGCCAATTTCCCGGAGTAGGGGGGTCATCCCTAGCACTAACTTGGCTCCAGCAGCATCAGTTAGGGTCTTAATTTCCCCAATGGCCTTGAGATTAAAGCCAACCCGGTCTCCTGGTTCTGCTCTGACTGCTTCCATTTCAGGAATAGCTGGTGCTCTCAGGAGATAGCGACTCCAGATCTCGGCTATGGCTAAGAGGGGTTTTTGGCTGGGATAATTGCGATCGCGTCCCACTTGTACAGAAGTCGGTGCTGTAGCAAACAAGTCATCGGTATTAATCAGTAATACCACTACATGGGCGTTGAAGGTGCCAAAGCGTCGTAGATAGGCTAACTCATTTCGTGGTCCCCAAGAATTAGCAGAAGCATTAAGGACTTCGACTGTTTCAAATGGTTTCTCCTTGGTTAGACTTGGTAAGACGTCTTTGGTCAGCCATAGTTCTAATTGAGATTGGAGCCGTGCTGATATAGTTTGGTCTTGGTCTGTCCACCAAGCCCCATTCGCAACAGAATCCCCCAGTAGGAACACCCGCAGCATGGATCGGGGTGGGCTAGGAGTAGTGGTGGCACTGCGCATGGAATATTCATTAATGACAATGCGGTTGCCAAACCGTCTGGTGCTTTGGTTAGGGGCTAGCAAGTAGCCAATTTCCTCATCTGCCACATAAATAAGGGGATTACCGAAGCCGAGCAGCCATCGTAAACCCACCTCTAGGGCTACCAAGGAACTGACTAGCACTGCCAAGGTTAATAGCAATACTTTCACAAGAAAATCCTATATAATTTATAAATTTTTCCTATAGTTTTGTCTAGGTTTTCAGTAGTGAGATCACTTTAAAAGCCGAGTATAACCGCTCAAAGCTGAGTATACCAAGGTTAATCGGTAAATTTCCCCCTGATTTAGCCCTGGCTATAATCGACTTGTTGGTTAGATCCCTGATAACTCAAACAGGAGCGACAAACTATGTCAGACCTCAATCGTGGCATCATGAAGTTTAAAGGAGCTGATAGCCCCACAGCCGTTGTTATTTCAGCAATTCTGGTTTTGGGCAGTATCAGCGTTCTGATCTGGTGGGCATTGCACAACGCTTACACCATTGGCTAATTCCGGTCGATTTCCTTAAAAAATTGACAATTCCTAAAAGCTGTGCTAACATTTATAAATGTGAGCTAAAAGGGTCGGTGCCCGAGTGGTTAATGGGGGCGGACTGTAAATCCGTTGGCTATGCCTACGCTGGTTCAAATCCAGCCCGGCCCACCACAATGGTTTGGGATATAACCTAAATATGCTTTTGATAAGTCAGCATGAAATTTGCTGGTTGCTATTATTGTTTAATTACAATAGCTGGTTGGCAGGTCGGTAAATCAAAAGCGAAATTATAGTGTTGGCAGATTAGGTTTTGCCACAGTACAATAGGCTAAATCAAACCAATAATGTAAATCTAATCATTTAAATCTAGCCCGTGTGGCTCAGTGGTAGAGCACACCCTTGGTAAGGGTGAGGTCACGAGTTCAATCCTCGTCACGGGCTTTTAAGCATAAATTTCCGAGTAGTTAGCAAATTGTACAGTATTGTACAGTGACTAATTATTGGTCACAAAGGCAAATACAGCACAATACCCTTCCATTCTGCTTGCTCACTACAATCGATCAGTAGTAGTAATTCATCAATTGCCTGTCGAATTGGCATTCGATCATTGACGACAAAGATGCCCGCCATCGACTCTCCTGAAACTAGTCGGTTGTAGGCAAAATCTGGCATCGTTGCACGATCATGAGTTATAAGGATACGTCCATTAATTGCTGCCCAAGCTAGAATCGCTGGATCATCTACTTCTCGCAAGCCAACATCTTGAATCCGTAGTAGGTCAAGATTGGGTTGACGCAAAAACAGCCCTCGAACAATGTCACCGTTGAAATTCTCATCGCTCAGCAAACTCAGCATAACCGTTTCTACTGATTCTGCTGAGATAGCAAACGGGTACGAATTAAGCTGAGATCAGGTTGGATACTAGACAAACGTTGCTGCACTGATTCAGCTAACTGCTCTCTCTGGTTTAAGTATGTTTCTACCGCATTTTGGTGTCGAAGGTAGTAGCCAATTGTATTGTAAACATCGGACAAAGATAGAGTCGAGTATCGATGCACAATAGACTCAGGGGATGCACCATCTTGAAACGCTCGAATAACAGTCTCTAGCAAAACCCTTGAATTTCCAACTCGAATCGCTCCGGTTTCATCTTCTCGCAGAGGTGGTGTCTCACGTTCCAAAACGAGGCTCATAGATTAACTTTCCTAAATCCAGTATCAAACCATCGTAACTTACCTCACAGCGCAATTGCTCAGTGAACTTAAAAACACTGTCTCAAAATTGGGCGTTGCTGAATATCGAAATGATTTAACTATAAAGGGGAATTTTATGATAATTTAAATAATAAATAAGAAGCCTAATTGATAAATGCAAGATTTTATTGATGCAATGCGCGAGTGTGGAGAGACCCCCAAGACCTTGCTGCATCGCTTGTTCAGATTTAGAGTAGCACAGAGTGCGTCGATGTAGTCTTGCTAAATAATGTCTCAATCTTGTATTTTCATTTTCTATGAAAGTCATATAAATTTTATTAACCCAAGTTGCTAGTTATGCAGATGCGATTTGACCGTAGGTCACGCTACGGGAACGCACGAGGGTGTTGAGCTTAACTAATGGTAACTAGAATTGAGGACTGATAACTGGTTAAACCTATTACAACAACAGCGAGTAATTGCTGTGATTCGAGCATCCTCGAAATCCCTAGGCGAGCAGATGGCTAAGACGGTAGCCACTGGGGGTATACGGTTAATTGAAATTACCTGGAATAGCGCTGATGCTCCTGAGCTGATTAGTCAGCTCCATAGAGAATTACCCAACTGTATCATTGGTACTGGCACGATCTTAAACCAATCTCAGTTACATCAGGCAATTGATGTTGGAGCGCAGTTTATCTTTAGTCCCCATGTAGATACAGCAGTTATTAAAGCAGCGGTAGCTGCTAACGTGCCAGTGGTTCCCGGAGCACTTTCTCCGACAGAAATTGTGACAGCTTGGGATGCTGGTGCTAGCTGTGTTAAGGTGTTTCCGATTCAGGCGGTCGGTGGTGTTAGTTACATCAAAGCTTTACTTGGGCCACTCGGTCACATCCCTTTAATCCCTACTGGTGGTGTTACCATAGACAATGCTCAGGAATTGATTAATATCGGAGCGATCGCTGTGGGTCTTTCTGGGAATTTGTTTCCTAAATCCCTGATTGATGAGGGGAATTGGAATGCGATCGCAAAACGAGCAAAACAGCTAAAGCAACGATTAGCCCCTGATTCTCTAAGTTGAGGCTATGATATGGGTGATTTGTTTGATTGACTGCTAAGGTTATATGTTTTTCCACTGGCTAAATCCGTTAAGAAGCTTGTTTGCCAGTTTCCCACTGATGCTAATCGCCTTGGCTGTCTGGACAACACCAGCGTTGACCAATCCTGTAAGTGAGCAAATCGCTACCAGAGTGATGGAACTGCAAGATTCAGAGGAACGCTGGATTGAGATAGACCTAACCAATCAAAGGCTGATTGCTTGGGAAGGTAGACAACCGGTTTATGCAATAATTGTCTCCACTGTTGACACTCCCCGCCCTGGAAGGACGGGGATTCTTGCTTCAACGGGGTGACTTGTTTAACCAGGCCGGAGCCAGGAAAAATAGAGGTCTCCACTCCACAAGCGTATTTGGTCTATGACCTAGGTTTCGGTGTGCCCCACCGTACCTAATCTAGTTAACAAGTTAGATAAACTTTTTCTTGATCTTATGTTTTCGTAGATATCCAAATCGTTAGATTTGATTATGCAATAAGCTGATCTCTTAGCTTATTTTTTACATTATCTACTTATTTTAAGATCATGTTTATCTAGAACATTATTTTTTTTCGCTAGGCTTTTATTTTAACACGATGCGAAAAAAACGTCAAGTCTTAATTTCACAAAAAGCTGTCCTATAAGGACGGGGCGCGATTACCCAAATTTTTTGGTAAAGATTCAACACCTACCCATCCTGGTACATTCACTATTCAATCCAAGCGTCGCAAGGACAGAATGCGTGGTGCAGATTACGATCTGGCTAATGTACCTTATGCCATGTATTACCACCGGGGCTATGCTATCCATGGGGCATACTGGCATCGTAAGTTTGGTACTCCAGTAAGTCATGGCTGTGTCAATGTAGCTGTGGATCATGCTGAGTGGTTATTTGATTGGGCNATAAATGTTGGGAATTAGTTTATGCTTTGATGCGTTTAAGTCGTCATAAGCTCGATAATTATTTACGAGGTATGAGAGCTATGAAGCTTATACAGTCTACTTTTTAGCTCTCATGTCGCCCCCCCAGCAAACTAGTTCCTCAAAGTCATCAAAATCTATCTCAGTCTTTAGTTCAATCAATGAGTGTTCTGACACAGCCTGTTCCAGGATATTTTTAGGTAAGGAAAAGTAATTTGCACTTTTCAGGAGAGTTGTCAAGGTCGATATCAATTTAGTTTCCCTCTCACTCTTCTGATCTGGAGTCAGTTCCTTGATCGACTTGGTGTCAGCATCAGGATTAAAGGGAGCAAAGTTATCCTTTAAATTCTCCAGGGTTTCATGGAAGTTAAAATGATAATAGGCTGACAGAATTTCGCAAAAATCCCGAAACTTCTGGGAGTTGGTAGGGTCAAGTTTTCCATCTTCAAGACAAAGTTCGATCAAATCGGTTCGACGGTAAGGGATAAAGGCTTCCCGGTCTTGATATATAGCCATCATTGTCCCACTAAATTGCTGTATAGTTCACGTTAAAATTATGTTGGTTAGAGAATGAGCACCGGTTAACGAACAAATTGACTGGAGCTATAGTTATTGAGTTACCAGCCAATCCTGGAAAGCTAACAACTCACCAGGACTAAAATTAAAATTTTTTTCTAATCAATCAATGGTCTAAGCTAGAAGCTTCCGAAAAGTTGTTCAGCCTTAGGATTGGAATTGTCTAGGATTGCTTAAATGATGAGTAACTACTATCATCAAAATAACCCACAACCGCCAGACCAGGTTAGTCTGGGTTAGGTTATTATCTAACCACCTAAGCTGTTTCCAACTTTTAGATTGGGAAGTTATTTCAGAATTGATATAATTAATTTGTTTATTTTTGTTAAGTTGAACCAACATTAATTGCTGGCTCGGTTTTTTTATTGTGATCATGTTGCTACAAACTTACCCTTTCCCCCTAACCATAATCAGGTATGACTACACTAGCCAAGTCGGCTTAGTGGGGATGAGGGGGAAAGGTCGATCTGGATTTAAGTTATTAATTTATAGTAGAACCAAGGGTAACCAGCTTAAACAGCAAGAACAAAAATCTTAAAAAAGCTTAATACCCGGTATTGATTGACAAATGACCAGGATTATGCATAGAGGACAAAGAAGCGATCGCAATTTCTGATCGCAATTCCTGAGACAGTGAGCGCTCACTACCTTATTAGTTACAATAATTCAAGCAAATTAACAATAAATAATTCGATAAGATCAAGCATTGACAGCAATTTCTAAATCATTACTGGCAATGCTATCCACATATCTGAGGGACTGGAGTAGTAATCGATTTCATCCACGCGATAGCGACAATCTTTAGCTAGCTGAAGCGGCTTAAACAAGTTTAAACAAACTGAAAAAAATCTTAAGACGTCTCAATAATTGTAAGCTATCAGCTATCAGCTATCAGCTCTCAGTTATTAGCTATTAGCATATGCTTATATCAGGTTCGGATAATTAGTTATAAAAAACTTTATCCCTTGAAACCTTACTCCTTTACTTCTGCCATTCCCCTCCTGGGAGGGGTTAGGGGTGGGTGCCAAATGCCAAATGCCTTGCTTTCGCCCCTAGTATAAGTATTCAAGCGGACATGATATTACTAATAATTTGCTAATACCGAGCCCGGTTAACTTCTTATAATTTTTGGCTTTTCGTGACTTGAAAGTTAACAATTTTCAATTTTCAATTTTCAAGTCATGAAAAGCCATGGGTTCTACAGTATTATAAGTGATTAACCGGACTTGGGATCAGGTCTTAGAATTTGAAAGTAGTTCTAAGAGCACCAATCACGACATCCTCGTTATCACTGTCTCCAAAGGGAGCAGCAATCCAGATTAATCCGGGAGTAATCGAGATATTATCATTTACCTGATACTTGTAGAAGCCTTCAACATGAATGGCGGTATCATCATCACCACCAACATAAGGCTCAGAACCGGCAACTATACCAAGTAAGTTACCTTCTTTGCCAAAGTCTGGTAATGCCAGTCCTAGACCGTAGTACCAAATCTCAGCATCACCGTTGCCACCAGAAGCTTGTTCAGCATCGGTGTAGCCGCCATAGGCATTAATTACTAAATTGGGAGAGAATTGAAAAGAGGCTTCTACGCCGTAGGAGTTAGTGTTTGCTGTGACATCTCCTCCATCACCAAAGGGTGCCCTGGCGTTTTCAGTTCCAACACCCGTATCAAAGATAGCGTTGCCATCATCAAAGTCATTGAAGTAGGCACGAACGTAAGTGAAGGCTAACTGAAAGCTGTCGCTAGGGGAAAATGTCAGCTGACCTAAGGCAGAAAACTCACCGTTGAATAAACCCTGACCTTCAGAGGGGTCAAAGGAATTGCCACCAAAGTAACCTGCACTCAATACTACGGCATCGGCGAGGCTAAAGTTGATGCCTAGTCCACCACCTGCGCCTAAACCAATTTTATAGATGGGGCTCGATTCAGCATAGCTGGAAAGAACACCGCTAGCGCCAGTGAAGTCATCCAGGTAGGGGCTGATGGTGGGGACAAAATCTTGCCAAAGGGGAAAGGCAGCTGGCAGATAGACATCAATATTATCCCCAATCGGGAAGTAGTAGGCTAGCCAACCAATACCCAGGTCGTTGCCGCTGTCAAAGCTGTAAGTAAAGGCACCTTGGTCTGTGCCATCAAAGGTAGCTGCATTACCGGCATCCAGACGGGTGTAGAGGGCATCTTTACCGGTGAAGCTGGAGACAAACGCTAAACGTACCCGGTCTTGGAACACGACTTGGTTGTCACTGTCTTCACCAAAGGCGTTGGCAATAGAGAAGACCACTTCCCCTTCTAGCTTGGTGGTGGTAGAAAACTGATGGTCTTCTAAAAATGCCACCCGTCCTTCTAAGTTATCCACTCGTGCACCGAGAGTAGCCAATTCTGATTCAAACTCCTGAATCAGCCGTTGCAGGGTTTCTAAGTCCTCACGAGTGATAAAATCGGCGGTAGACGCAGCAATTAAACGCTCAATCTGGTTCAAGCAAGCATTTAAACCAGCGGCAAATTCATACCGGGTTGTTGCGCGATTCCCGCGAAAGGTGCGATTGGGATATCCTGCAATACAACCGTAGCGCTCTACCAAACTCCGTAGCGCTTCATAAGCCCAGTCTCCAGGAGATACATCACGCAGTTGGGAAACACTGGTGACTTGACCCATGGAAGCTGACTCTTGTTTACTCTGTTTGATCAGTTTATCAACTGACACCTGCTTTGATTGTGCAGGCATTTGCCCCAGGTTTACTGGGTCAAGGTTTGGTGAAACCTCTTGTGCGATCGCGACCTTGGATGCTGCCCATTGGGATACCAACATCAATGGACTCATCAGTAACATCGCGCGTAATTGTTTATTCATTGTTCTCACTCACACCTGTCATCAGTCTAATGGATGAAAGTAACAAACCTCTGACCAGGTGTTTGTAGTCCTTGATACAAAATATTACTTATATAGTTGACTGTTGATGGTACGCTGTCAGGACTTAGGCTCAACTGCGCACGAAACCCTATAAGTAATAGGAATTCTTTACTTGTAAGCATTCAGCCGTCAGCTATCAGCTAATGGGTTTGGTCCGATGCGTCGAAGCTTGTGCCACCAGCTAGAAGCCTGTGCTACCAGCACCCCCGATTCTTGTTTACGACCGTTGATTAGCTGACTGCTGACGGCTGATAGCTGATAGCTTACCTTTACTTAACCCTTGTCGCAGAAGGTGCGACCTGTGGCGAATTTAATTCTTAATGGGTCAATCGCACCTGAGGTTTTCAGATTTTATCTTGGCAAACTAATGACAAACTCGGCTCCCTGACCTGGTTCTGAAGCCACCTCAATTTTTCCTCGATGCTGGGTAATAATTTGGTAGGTAATGGCGAGTCCCAAGCCAGTTCCCTGGCCTGGGTCTTTGGTAGTGAAAAATGGGTCAAATATCCGGTCTTTAATGGCTGCGGCAATCCCAGGGCCATTGTCAGCGATTCGGATAACTACCCAGTTTTGATCAACTAGCTCCGTTTGAATCCGAATGGTGAAGACTGGGGATGGGCAAGATTCGACACTCTTGTGTTCTATAGCCTTGTGTTCTGTAGCATCCTGTTCTATGGCATCAAGGGCATTTTCCAAGATACTCAAAAATACCTGATTCAGTTGAGCTGGGTAGCAATCCACCACAGGTAAATCCCCATACTGCTTGATCACCTCAATCCCTGGCTTGAGGCGGTTGCTGAGCAGAACGAGGGTATTGTCAATTCCTTCATGGATGTTAACCGGTTTGATCTCGGCTTCATCCAATCGGGAAAAATTCCTCATCGAAAGCACAATTTCACGAATGCGCTCAGCTCCGCCTTTCATGGAAGCGATGATTTTAGGCAAGTCTTGGGCCAAAAATTCCAGATCAATCTCTTCGAGCCGATTTTTAATCTCTGGGTCAGGGTTGGGATAATACTGCTGATAGAGTTCCACCAGAGAGAGTAAATCCTCAATATAATCGCTGGCAAAGAACAGATTGCCGTAGATAAAGTTAATCGGATTGTTCATTTCATGGGCAATACCAGCAACCATAGTACCCAAACTGGACATTTTTTCGTTTTGAATCAGCTGGATTTCCGTTTGCTGGAGTTCCTGGGTGTAGTCAGCCATACCGTGAATCAGCTGATTGAGAGAAGTGGCTAACACACCCACTTCATCTCGGGTCGTGACTGGTGCTTGCAGGGTAAAGTTAGACTCCTGTTTGACCTGTTCGGTGATCTCAGTCAGGCTTTTGATTCGCTGTGCGATCGCATTACTGGTATGAATAGCTAATAGGATTGCGATCGCAACTGAGGCGATCATACTGCTGACAATGATCCCAAAGCACAACTGATCAGCACGGTTAAGGGCGCTCAACCCTTGCTGCTGTTTGACTTGAGCTGCTCTAATCAGCTGGTCTGACTGCTCAAAAAAGCGTTCTAGGGCAGTGGTTAATTCAGGATTGTTCTGTGGCAACAGTTGCCTTTGGGCAAGTTTAAGCTGATCATCAGGTGCGCTTTCCGGCAACAGGGATTGAATGAGAGTGTTGTAGGAATCAATAATTATCCTGTAGGTCTTGAGTAAATCCAGTAAATGATTGGTATTTGTTTTAGAACAGGTATCAAACTCTCTGACAAACCGTTGCGCTTCCAACAGCAGTTGCTGAGCTTGGTCAATTTTCTCTTGAAGCGGCTGTAGGTCTTCCAAGGGCACAGCAACAGGAGGTGCGACCCGTGATGGCGAGGGATTGCTCGCCATCACGGAAAGCGCACCTAAGTAGGGATAGGAACGTAGGTCTAAAATCGCGATTTGTAAATTCTTCAGCAGATGTTCTTGTTTTTGGGCACGAGTGAGTTCAGCTAGTGCTGACTTTTGGTAATGCTGGCCAATCCCTAATCCAGTCGTTGTTCCCAAAATGGCCAAACCAATGGAGAGTGCATAGCCAACAAAAACTTTCTGCCGAATGCTCGCACTGGCTAGGAATTGATTGATCCAGTTGATTCTGGATGCCCCTGAGTTCGGGTGACATCCAGTGTGACATCCTTGGAAATCCTCCCCTGACAAAGCTTAAATCTCGCCAAATGTTAGCGCATGAGTCGTTAGTGTTTATTAATACATCAACCTTATGGTCAATCTGTACACTGAGTTACAAGACAATAGGTTACAAGACAACCGTAAGTTTAGAAGTTGAGCAATAAAGCTTGAATAGATGATGCCTAATGGCGGCAATATTATATTTTTAGGCAAAAATAGGCTTTTTTCGAGGTTATTGAACCATAGTAACCGGTCCTGGCTTCGCCTGCTCTCTCTTGCTTTTGTAAAGGAGGTTTTGCTTATCCAGGCTGTAAAGAGTTCATTAACAGAATGTGAATAGATAGTGCTCAGCATGGGTAGATCTGATTCAAAAAAATGTTAAAAAATGTTAAAAAATGTCAAGTTTTCATGAACTGATCGAAAGTTTAGCTTTTTTGTATCCTAATTAACAGTTTACTTGCAATCCTAGGTCTAATATCACACCCTAGCTTCGCAATTTTTTCAATGAGGCTACGCCTAAATTTGGTAGAGGATTGTACGAAAGTATGGTAAGTGGATTAGGACGACGTAAATTTCTGCTTTATAGCTCAGCGGCATTGGGAACTAGTCTTCTGTTGAAGGCTTGCTCCACAGCCACCGAGAGTTCAGATGCTAGTGGTGAAGACACGATCAAAGTGGGTATTCTCCACTCCCTGACCGGTACTATGGCAATTAGTGAGACCACTGTGGTGGAAGCTGAAAAGCTTGCCATCAAGGAGATTAATGAAGCCGGGGGGGTATTAGGCAAGAAAATTGTGCCTATTGTTGAGGATGGTGCGTCTGACTGGCCAACCTTTGCTGAGAAAGCTGCCAAACTGATTGATAAGGATCAAGTTGTTACTATTTTTGGTTGCTGGACATCGGCTAGCCGTAAGGCTGTGCTACCAGTGTTTGAATCCAAAGACCATATGCTTTGGTATCCTGTGCAGTACGAAGGGCAGGAGTGTTCCAAGAATATTTTCTACACAGGTGCTGCACCAAATCAGCAGATTGAGCCAGCGGTAAAGTGGTTGCTGGAAAACAAGGGCAAAAAGTTTTTCTTAGTGGGCTCGGATTATGTTTTCCCTCGCACCGCTAACACAATTATTAAGGAGCAACTCAAAGCCCTTGGTGGAGAGACCGTGGGCGAGGATTACCTTCCCCTTGGTAATACAGAAGTTACCCCGATCATTTCTAAGATTAAAGCCGCCCTACCAAATGGTGGCGTAATCTTCAACAGTCTCAACGGGGATAGTAACGTCGCCTTCTTTAAACAACTCAAGGGTGCTGGACTCACTCCAGACAAATATCCCACGATGTCGGTGAGTATTGCAGAAGAGGAAGTCAGGCAGATTGGTCCAGAATTTCTAATTGGTCACTACGCCGCCTGGAACTACTTCCAATCTGTTGATAGCCTCGACAATAAGCAGTTTGTGGAAGCCTTCAAAGCCGAGTATGGCGAAGACCGGGTAACCAACGACCCCATGGAAGCGGCTTACATTATGGTTTACCTATGGAAGCAGGCGGTAGAGCAAGCTGGAACTACTGACCTAGAGCCTGTGCGCAAAGCTGCTATCGGTCAAAAATTTGGCGCACCAGAAGGAGCAGTAGAGATGTATCCAAATCATCACATTTCTAAGACAGTGCGCATTGGTGAAATCCAAGCCGATGGTCAGTTCAAAATTGTCTCATCCACACCTAAACCCGTTCCTCCCATCCCCTGGAATCAATATGTAGCAGAAACGAAAGGGTATGGGTGTGACTGGAGCGATCCCAATAAGGGAGGGAAGTACAAAAAGGAGAAAGCATAAGTGATCAAGGATGAATTATGACCTATGAAGTAAACTACAGGCGCGACCCAAGGCCGGGTTCCCCGGCCATTGGAAAGCGCGCCTTAAGGCATTTAAAATTGAGTTTTGTTAGTTGAGTATTGAGTGCTTACTATAAACTTCAAAAACATAAAAATCAAGTAGTTTTCACCATTCATAATTCATCCTTCATAATTCATCCTTCATAATTCATCCTTCATAATTCATCCTTCATAATTCATATTTAATTCAATTGTGCTGCCACTTTTAGAAGGAATTTTTAACGGGATTAGTATTGGCTCCGTGCTACTGATCGCTGCCCTAGGACTAGCTGTTGTCTTTGGACTGATGGGCGTGATTAATCTTGCTCATGGCGAGTTAATGATGTTGGGCGCTTATACAACGTATGTTGTCCAAAATACCTTTAAAGCCTTTTTTGGCGATTCGTTGTTTAATGTCTACATCTTATTTGCCCTGCCCATGGCTTTTCTGGTGGCAGCGTTGGTAGGACTGGTATTGGAGAGGGGGGTCATTCGTTATCTATATGGGCGACCCTTGGAAACCCTTCTCGCTACTTGGGGGGTAAGTTTGATATTGCGGCAGTTTGTCCGCAGTGTAAATTGGGTATTGGTGATTGGAATTGCGGTATTTTGCCTGCTGTTTTTTGGGTCAAGGTGGGTTCTCAGCCGTCGTTTAGATTGGCAGAGAATTCGCAATTGGACGATGGCTTTGATGGTATTCTTATCTCTAGGAATTGCGATCGTAACTGGGGTGTTGTTAGGACAAACGGGTCAACGGGGAATTACTCGACCTTGGTTTAGTGCCAGAAATGTAGACGTGACTGCACCGGCATGGCTTCAAGGGGGATTTCCGATTGGTAACTTCCAATTGCCCTATGCCCGGATCTTTATCATTATTTTGACGATTATTTGTCTATTGGGTACCTACTGGTTCTTAAATCGCTCCAGTTGGGGATTACGAATTAGAGCTGTTACCCAAAATCGCAGTATGAGTGCTTGCTTAGGTATCCCTACACAAAAGGTAGATGCGTTAACATTTGCCCTAGGTTCTGGTTTAGCTGGTGTAGCAGGTTGTGCGATTACATTACTAGGTTCTGTCGGTCCCAATACTGGTCAAAATTATATCGTCGATACCTTTATGGTGGTGGTGGTTGGCGGTGTCGGAAACTTATTCGGAAGCATAATAGCCGCCCTAGCAATTGGTACACTTACCTATATTATTGGTTCGGGAAGCATAGCCTTTATGTTGATGCCAGTAGAGTTTCTTAAACCGGTAACGGACTTCTTTACCTTCTTTGCGACCACCAGTATGGCAAAAGTTATGGTCTTCGCTTTAATTATTACTTTTTTACAAGTGAGACCTTCAGGAATATTCCCACAAAAAGGACGCACGGCGGAATTATAGCGTTTTCAACATTTATGAGGTACAGTCAATTTTATTCCCCCGATTCCCTATTCCCGATTCCCTACTCCCGATTCCCTACTCCCGATTCCCTACTCCCGATTCCCTGTTCCCTACTCCCTTTGCTAAAGTACCTCACCAAATTGATAAATGCTATAGTTGCTATTTTCAGAAATTATGACCTATGTATCTAGAACACAAGCCATTAAAAAGCAGCGGCGACGAAAGTTAATTATAGAAATAGTAGCAATCGTAGGAATTGCTCTAGTTTTCGGGTTATTAATGCCAGTGATTTTGCCGGATTTTCGCCTCAAGCTGTTGGGGCGTTTTTTGTCATTATCTATTGTCGCGATTGGGATTGACCTGATTTGGGGGTATACCGGACTGCTGAGTCTAGGACATGGTATATTTTTTGCGTTGGGGGGCTATGCCTTTGCTATGCACCTCAAACTGCAATTACCAGAAGGAGAAATACCGGAATTCTTTACCCTCTATGGTGTAAAGGAACTGCCATTCTTCTGGCAACCATTTTATTCCTTTCCTTTTACCCTAATTGCTATTGTTTTAATTCCCAGTATCGTGGCTGGATTGCTGGGTTATCTGGTATTTCGTAACCGGATTAAAGGGGTTTATTTCTCGATTTTAACCCAAGCCGCACTGCTGGTTTTATTCAATTTTTTCAATGGACAGCAAAAGCTAATTAATGGTACTAATGGGTTAAAAACTGATACAGAAACCCTGTTTGGGATGTTAGTAAGTTCCAAACAAGCTCAGTTAGCTTTCTACGAAATTAGTATCCTGTGTGTGGTTCTGATCTACTTATTGTGCCGTTGGTTAACCAGTGGACGTTTTGGTCGGTTGTTAATTGCCATACGGGATGATGAGAATCGGGTGCGTTTCTCTGGCTACGATCCTACCGGATTCAAAGTCCTGGTATTTGCGGTTTCTGGGGGAATCGCTGGAGTGGCTGGAGCCCTTTATACGGTACAATCAGGGATTGTTACCCCCAGCTATATGGAAGTAGCGTTTTCCATTGAGATGGTGATTTGGGTGGCTGTGGGAGGACGAGGAACTCTAGTCGGAGCAATTCTGGGTACTTTATTAGTCCGACTAGGTCAAACCTTGTTGAGTGAGCAATTTCCCGAAGTTTGGCTATTTTTCCAGGGCGCGCTGTTCCTAATTGTAGTGACAGTACTGCCTAATGGTATTGTCGGCTGGTTGCGAGACGAGGGAATTGAACAAATGCGATCGCTTTTTGGTACCGAAAAACCAGTGATAACAACTTATCCCAGCCTAGAAAAAGACCCACTAGTCCAACGGGAAAAAGAAGAGATTGGTCATTAAGCTGGTCTTGATTTCCATTGCATGGTTATTACAGCAAGGGAGTAGGGAGCAGGGAGCATTCAGCCGTCAGCTGTCAGCTGTCAGCCGTGAGCTAAAAGCTCACGCTACGCGAACAGCTTAAAATAAACCCAGCGTAGCGTGCGCCGATACGCAAACGAGAGAATTTTATACGAGATTCATGAGATATTGAAAGTCTGGGGAAAAGCCCATCTAAGCATATGCTGATAGCTGATAGCTGATAGCTGATAGCTGATAGCTGATAGCTTACAACTTCTAAAGTCATTAACCATTAGCAAACTACAAATGAACTCAAAAATTCTTGAAATTGATAACCTAACGGTAAGTTTTGATGGCTTCAAAGCAATTAACCAGTTTAACTTTAGTATGGATGCTGGGGAATTGCGAGTGATGATTGGTCCTAATGGTGCTGGGAAAACTACGTTTCTGGATGTAGTGACTGGGAAAGTACAGCCAACGGAGGGACGGGTGTTGTTTAAGGGAGAGGATTTGCGAGGCTTATCTGAACACCAAATCTCTCGCTTCGGCATTGGTCGAAAATTTCAGACACCACGAGTCTACCTAAATCTAACGGTTCGAGAAAACTTAGATTTAGCCTGCAATCGTGATAAGAATGTGTTTTCCACCCTGTTTGGACGTACATTACCCGGGGAAAAACGGACAGTAGCAGGTTTGCTGCACACCATTGGTTTAGTGGAAAAAGCGAATTTACTGGCGGAGTTACTCTCCCATGGAGAAAAACAGCGGTTAGAAATTGGGATGTTAGTGGCTCAGTCTCCGGATTTATTACTAGTAGATGAACCGGTGGCTGGTTTAACGGATGAAGAGACAGAAAATGTCGGAGATTTGCTGTTAGCTCTAGCCAAGAGTCATTCCATTATTGTGATTGAACACGATATGGAATTTGTGCGCCAGATTGCTAGTCAAGTAACCGTATTACATCAGGGGTCAGTGTTGTGTGAAGGCACAATGGATCAAGTCCAAAATGACCCCCGCGTGATTGAAGTGTATTTAGGACAAAAGCCATCGATTACAGCGGAGCAAATGAAAATGCTACGGATTGTGTCTGCTATGGCTTGGTCTGATGGTAATATGGCACCAGAAGAAATTGATGTGATGATATCTCGCTTTAGCGAAGTGTTTGCTACAGATGCAGAACAAAAGCAACAATTGCAACAAGAGTTACAGAATTATTTAGCACTTAATGTTTCCATCGAAGAGTTGACTACTGAAATAGAAACTATTGAAGAACGAAAACTAATCGTGAAGCTGGCTTATGAAGTGATTAAATCAAGTTCCCGTACACCTAGCGAACCAAAGATTAACGATGCTGAAGCAGCGGCTTACCAAAACTTGGTGCAGCTGTTGGATCTGCCAGCAGAAGTGGTAAAAAGCTTGGAAGCAGAAGTAGGAGAAGGGTAAAGGGTAAAGTGTTATAGCATTTAAGGCAATAGGTAATAGGCAAGAGGCAATAGGCAAGAGGAACCCACCCCTAACCCCTCCCAGGAGGGGAAGGCAAGAGGCAATAGGCAAGAGGCAAGAGGCAATAGGCAAGAGGAACCCACCCCTAACCCCTCCCAGGAGGGGAAGGCAAGAGGCAAGAAGCAAGAGGCAAGAGGCAATAGGCAATAGGCAATAGGCAATAGGCAAGAGTTAATCTACTATATCGGGATTTTTGCGATTCCCGATTCCCGATTCCCGATTCCCGATTTCCGATTCTAAATTCTAAATTCTAAATTCTAAATTCTAAATTCTAAATTCTAAATTCTAAATTCTAAATTCTAAATTCTAAATTCTAACTTCTAACTTCTAAAAAACTCTTATGCTGCAAATTTCCAATTTAAATGTCTACTACGGTGAAAGCCACATTCTCAGAAATGTAGATTTGAATGTACCAGCAGGACAAATGGTTTGCCTGATTGGACGGAATGGTGTGGGCAAAACTACTCTACTCAAAACGATTATGGGATTACTCAAACCCCGCACTGGCACCATTACCTTTGCTGGTCAACCGCTGACCAAACTATCGACGGATAAACGAGCCAGATTAGGGATTGGCTATGTGCCCCAAGGGCGGGAGATTATCCCTCGGGTAACGGTGAAAGAGAATTTGTTGCTGGGTTTAGAAGCACGTCGAGGGGGTAGAAAGGCTGAAGACGACATCCTAGACAGTATCTTTGAGCTGTTTCCAGTCTTAAAATCAATGTTGTCCCGGATGGGTGGTGACTTGAGTGGTGGACAACAGCAACAATTAGCGATCGCACGGGCATTAATGGGACGTCCTCAGTTATTAGTGTTAGACGAGCCCACGGAAGGGATTCAACCGTCGATTATTTTAGAAATTGAAGCAGCTGTGCGGCGGATTATTAAAACCACTGGGATTTCCGTGCTCTTAGTGGAGCAGCATCTACATTTTGTCCGACAAGCTGACCGCTACTATGCCATGCAGAAGGGTGGAATTGTGGCATCAGGGGCGACTAGTGAACTGAGCCAGGATGTGATTCAGCAATTCTTAGCGGTTTGAATCGGCGTAAGCATTCAGCTATCAGCTATCAGCATTCAGCTTAAAATAAAATTGAAAGTCTGGGGAAAACCCTTGGCCTTGGCCAAAGGCCACGCTACTTGAGATGCTTTGTGGCACAGGCTTAATGGATGTAACGTAACTCAGATTAAACTTTTGCTTACCTGTTCCCTTGCTGCATCGCTTATTCAAAAGCTGTTCGCAAAGTACCTCAATTAGCGCATAAGCTGATAGCTGATAGCTGATAGCTTAATGCTTACTTATATGGAATATACTACAATACTACTGTATTGGATTATAACTTATGTCTAACAATCCTTATTACAATCTTAGTGTTGATGACCAAACGATCATCATCAAGATTGATAAGACAGCAATTGATTATCAGCAACTGACCCAACTCCTCAACTATCTTGAACTCAAGTCAATCAGCCAGCGCAGTCAACTTACAGAAGAGGTGGCGGCTGAATTAGCTAATGAGATTGACTCTACGGTTTGGTCTAAGGTGAAATCTAAACTTGATAAGTAGTAAATTGTGATTGGACAAAACCAACCAGTTATAGTTGATACCAACATTTTGTTCTCAGCATTACTCAGAGACAAATCTCGTTTTAGTGAGTTACTACTCGACTCAAATTATGGCGTTGCTTAATAATGGAATGATTTTAAGAGTCAGGTGGAATGGGCATCAGACGTGGAACTGGCATCTTGTGTAGAACTGGCATCTTGCCAGTTTCCTCCTTATTTTCGGGCGGGCAGGATGCCCACTCTACTCCTATTCATTCAAAGACTGACGCAACGCCCAAATTATAACTTTTTTATCTGTGAGCAGGTGTTGATAGCAGGAAGTTCAGCCACGGTTTAACTCACGCTCTAGATCGTCAAAGTCAACAGCAAAGACATCAATTTGTTCCCGGGCTAGGGCGGCAAGAAAGTCCCTACGGTTTAACCCAGCGACGGAGGCTGCTTTTTCCATCGAGATTTCCCGCTTTTGATACCAGTAGATAGCAGCAGCAAGCCGCATTTCCTGCACAAATTCTTCTGGGGGAAGGCGACGGGCACTAAAAACGTCTTCAGGTAAGTTAATTGTGACTTCTGACATTAGTTATATGCTAAAATTTGGTATTCTTGAAAGGGTGCATCTCATTTTTGCCGTTTGGATGGTGCGTTACGGGAGGGATTATCCTAACACTACAATCATCGCTCCCCCGTCCCTAACGCACCCTACGAACTTGATAAGTATAGCAGTTTTTATTTTAATGAGGTACATAGGATTTTTTACCTCTTGCCTCTTGCCTTCCCCTCCTGGGAGGGGTTAGGGGTGGGTTCCTCTTGCCTCTTGCCTCTTGCCTCTTGCCTTTTACCTGCTCCCTGCTCCCGTCTTGATGCAGTCGCTCATGGGGGAAACCCCCAAGACCGCGCTGCATCGCTGCTCCCTACTCCCTGTTTCTTAAAAAAAATTGTACCTCACCTAATTTAAAACCGCTATAATTTATTTAAAACCGCTATAATTTCTAATTAATAAGTGATAAAAATGGCTGTACCAAAACATATTGTTTATAGAATAAGAGAAGCAAAAGAGAAGCAGCTTAAACAGTTAGATTTAAGCAGGGCTTTGGTTTCGTACGATGGTGAACAGTTAACTGAAATCCTAACTGAAGTTTTTAATTTACCACAGTTGGAAGTATTGAATTTAAGCTTTAATGACTTAACAACAGTCCCAGAATCCATTGGAAACCTAACTAACTTAACCCAGCTTAATTTAACAGGTAATAAATTAACGACAGTCCCAGAATCCATCGGAAACCTAACTAACTTAACCCAATTTAATGTAACAGGTAATAAATTAACAACAGTCCCAGAATCCATCGGAAACCTAACTAACTTAACCCAGCTTAATTTAAAATATAATAAATTAACAACAGTCCCAGAATCCATCGGAAACCTAACTAACTTAACCCAGTTAGATTTTGGTAAAAATCAATTAATAACAGTCCCAAAATCTATCACTAAACTTACCAAATTAACCCAGCTTGATTTAAGCGATAATCAATTAACAACAGTTCCAGAATCCATCGGAAAGCTAACTAACTTAACCCAGCTTGATTTGGGCAGTAATAAATTAATAACAGTCCCAAAGTCAATCAGTAGGCTTACCAAATTAAACCAGCTTAATTTAAGCGATAATCAATTAACAACAGTCCCAGAATCCATCGGAAACCTATCTAGGTTAACCGAGCTTAATTTAAGCGATAATAAATTAACAACAGTCCCAGAATCCCTCACCAAGCTTACCAACTTAAACCTGCTTGATTTAAGCGATAATAAATTAACAACAGTCCCAGAATCCCTCACCAAGCTTACCAACTTAACCGAGCTTGATTTAAGCGATAATAAATTAAAAACAGTCCCAGACTCCATCACCAAGCTTACCAAATTAACCCAGCTTGATTTAAGCGGAAATCCCCTTGAAACTCCACCAATAGAAATTGCAGAAGATGGTATTGAAGCAATCAGAGCTTATTTCCGACAACTGCTGAAAGAAGGAAAAGATTATATCTATGAAGCAAAACTCCTGATTGTCGGTGAACCAGGTGCTGGAAAAACAACACTAGCCAAAAAGATAGAAAACCCAGACTATCAACTACAGAAAAACGAAAAATCTACAGAAGGAATTGACATTATCCAATGGTAATTTCCACTGGATAACGGTCGAGAATTTCGGGTTAATATCTGGGACTTTGGGGGACAAGAAATTTATCACGCCACCCATCAATTCTTCCTGACCAAACGTTCCCTTTACACCCTAGTAGCAGATACCAGGAAAGAAGACACAGACTTCCAGTACTGGCTTAATATAGTAGAACTATTAAGCGACAACAGTCCTCTCTTAATTATCAAGAACGAGAAACAAGATCGTCATAGAGAAATAAACGAGTGCGCCTTACGGGGACAGTTTACCAATCTGAAAGAAACCCTAGCAACCAACCTAGCGACTAACCGAGGTTTAGAGGATATTCTTACCCAAATTAAATTTGATATTAGCAACCTCCCCCACATCAAGGAAGCAGCTTTACCTAGAACATGGAAACAAGTCCGAGAAGCTTTAGAAGAAGATAGCCGTAATCACATCAGTCTGGAGGAATATCTAAGGATCTGCTCAAAAAATGGGTTTACTTTATACAAGGATAAATTACAGTTAAGCGGGTACCTACACGATCTGGGAGTGTGTTTGCATTTTCAAGATGACCCTCTGTTAAAGAAAACGGTGATTCTCAAACCGGAATGGGGTACTGATGCTGTATATAAAGTGCTGGAGAACGATGACGTTAGTCGCAATCTAGGTTGCTTTAACCGCGCTGATTTAGAAAAAATTTGGTCGGAAGAAAAATATGCTTATATGCAGGATGAACTGCTACAATTGATGATCAAGTTTCAACTTTGCTATCTAATCCCTGGGAGGAAAGATAGCTACATCGCGCCACAACTACTAACGTTAAATCAACCTAAGTATGATTGGGATGAATCTGACAATCTAATTCTCCGCTATACCTATGAATTCATGCCGAAAGGTATTATTACTCGGTTTATTGTAGTAATGCATAAGTGGATTTACCAGCAGCAATATGTGTGGAAAAGTGGTGTTATTTTAAACAAAGATAACACCAAAGCAGAAGTAATTGAATCTTACGAACAGCCAGAAATTAAAATTAGAGTTACTGGTAGACATAAACGAGACTGGTTGACTATTGTTACTAACGAACTAGATAAGATCCATGAGTCTTATAACCGATTGAGGTGTAGTAAGTTAATCCCCTGTAATTGTTCTACTTGTAAAAACAGTCAAAATCCTCATTTCTATGAATTTGATAAATTAAGAGAGCGGATTGCTTATGGTGAGCATACG
>NZ_JAAHIE010000799.1:0-2787 GCF_010671945.1 Moorena sp. SIO4E2 | reverse complement strand
TAACTGCAAGTGATTCTAGCGTGAAGTCTGCTCTTACTCATATTTACTTTTCTCTGAACCAAGATGAAAAGAGTCGGTTTCATCGGGTTATTGGGGATGAAGTTTGGAATTTATACAAAGGCACGGGTATCTACCTCTACCTCTGGGATGGTACCGATTCACCACCACAACGTATTACATTATCATCTGAAGAAAACCAGTTCTGCTACGTTGTACCTTCAGGTGTGTGGCAGGCAGCAGTACCCATTCAAGGTAGTGTTTTGGTGGGTTGTTCCGTTGCACCAGGCTTTGAATTTTCCGGTTTTGAGCTTCTCGATAGTGGCTCAAAAGAAGCGCAACTTCTCTTCTCTGTTGCACCAGAATTGCGCCAGCTAGTCCTTCCTTGATAGGCTCTTACTACAGAACCCAAAATTTTTACCTATCCCCATACAAGATTATGAATAAACACGACCTAATTCAAAAGTTGGGCATGCAAATGCATCCTGAAGGAGGCTATTATTCAGAAACTTATCGTTCTAAAACAATAATTGAAACCGATAGAGAAGGGTCATCACGGGCAGTGTTGACCCTTCTCTATACTACCTGATAACAGATGATCGCCCTATTGATCACTTTCATATCAATAAGTCTGACATTATGCACTACTTCCATGCAGGTTCTCCCGTTCTCTATCTAGTTTTTGATCCCAACGGAACCTTGCAAAAGTTCAAACTCGGCATGGATCTGGAAAAAGGAGAAACACCCCAGATTCTTCCAGTGGTTACTGGAAAGCTGCGGTCTTAGAAGAAGGAGAGTTTGGACTCCTGGGGGAAGCCGTTGCACCTGGCTTTGAATTCCGTGACATGGAGATTGCTCAACCTGAAACATTCCGTCAGCAATTTCCTAACCTGTGGGATCAGCTAGCCCCATATGTGAAACAGTAATTGATAACTTCCAATCTTCATCCTAAGACCTTAAATTCTTTAACCTATAGTACAATTGCGTACATGGGAATAAAAAAAGCACCAGGGTCTGAAAAACCCATCAAACAATCTCTGAATTGGAAATTTAAAAAATGAATATCGAAAACCTATTAGCACAACTTCTTGTCTTTAAAGGTCTGACCGAGCCACAGCATCAAAGGATATTAGAAATTAGTGAAATTAAGCAATATCAATATGGTGAGCATATTTTTGACGAAGGAACAGACAGTCACGATCTCTATGTTGTCCTAGAAGGCCAAGTTGATATTATGATCGACCCAGCTTTGCAGGGAAATGTGGAAGAAGGAACAATTGGACTGAAAAAAATTGCGGAGAAAATTCAGGGAACATCCTTGGGAGAAATCTCTTTAATTGATAAATCTACTTCTCCTAATTCAGCAATATGTGCTTCAAAGGACACCAAATTATTACGATTTTCAAAAGACGCATTGGCCAGACTCTATCAAGATGATCCTGATATTGGTTATAAAATTACCCAAAATATTGCAACTATTCTCTCTGCTAAAGTTCGGGAACGCAATTCATTAGTTGCTCAACAAGCTCTCAGCAATTACTACCTTTATTTTTTATGTGAAGAACTTTCTGCCGAAGCCTATCAATGTGATAGTATTATTCCCTTAAACAAAAAGCTCATCATCAGAGATCAACATCACTTTATGTTGTCAGGTTTGGACTCAATTTCAGGTGTTGTTCCCAATAAAGAAGACATTGATCTGGCATTTTTTTCAACTCCCAATATACTTCAAAAAGTTTTAGAACCAGGAACTCCTTCTGGTGTAATGGTTTTAAATACCCTCTTTGATCAGATTGGAAATAATCATATAAATGAAGACCTCCCTAAAGATATATTTGAGGTGATCTGTACCCCTGGTAATTTAGGAAAATCCGGTTGCCTGGTTGTCCATAAGAAGTACGATTCACATCAGCAAACCTTTTTTATTAAATGGGAAGTCAAAGGCATACATTATGATCAAGCCTCTTCAACAATAACAGCTAATATTTTTATCTATATAAGCCAGAATGAACCGTCTGTTAGCAAACAAGTTGAAGAGTTAATATCAAGCATTAATATGCCAATTCAGCATAATGTTTATGATAATTTACCAGAAAAATTAAGTCTTCAGCGTAGTAACCCCTATCATCTCTTTGTGCTTCACCATCGGACTCATGAAGTTGTCATGACTTTACAAACCCTGGATGCCTTAGGGTTTAACATTGATGCATTTATTGGGATTCCCTATGGTGAAAGTAATTGGCCGATTATGAGGATGTTAGATCATGTTTATGGTCAAACCTATCGATGTTTACGTATGATTCAACACCCGATCAAGCCAACGCAATACAAGTTTGACTTTAAGCAGTCCTCTTTTCTCCCAAATACTGATGAAAAGTTATTTGTTAACCTGTATGAAAAATCGGAAGTTAATCGAAACTATATGAGTGCAATGACAGCGTTAGTTGAAACGGAACTCGTTCGCTGCATTCAAACATGTATCAAACAAAATAAAAAACTGTTGATTTATGAAGATGGAGGATATGCTGTACCTTTAATTTATCAAATTTATCAAGATCCAAATCATGGTTTACATTCTCTGTTCAAGAATGCTGTCGATAAAAATATTATTATTGGTGCTGTTGAAGTAACTACTGCTGGGGAAAAAAGAGACCGAGCCGCTATAGAATATTATCAAGGAAAAGCTTTGCTTCCTGTGCTTTCTACAGCACGGGATGACATCAAGCTAATTTTCGAAACAAAAGGGGTTTCACAAGCAATTATTGACTCAACTTCAACAGCTTTAGGCCG
>NZ_JAAHIE010000798.1:0-2792 GCF_010671945.1 Moorena sp. SIO4E2 | reverse complement strand
TATACCCGGTTGAGATAGGAAGTTAGCAATTTGGTCTTGGTCTAGACCAAACTCCTCAAAGCTGTGAAAGATATTATCTCCAGAGGGGGTTCCACCATCAATGTCAAATTGATTGCCATCGGAGGTGACTTGGGTCGGAGTGCTATCATCGGCTTTAATCTGTGCTTGAGTTGGCATCACACCAATATGGGCTACCAACAAAGATACGGCTGCCAGGGACTGGCTGATTTGACTCACAGCTAATTTGATTTGGCTCATGGGTAATATCGTTTTGAATTGGCTATCCTGAATTCAAAAATGCATTAGTCAACTACAGGATGAGATTAGCAATTTCCTAATACGTCTGTTTTTAAGCTGAGGTCAGATGCACCCTGGGGTATCAGCTGCTTAGGAGTGAATCACACTGAAGGACACTGAAGGACACTACTGAGGGGAATAGTACTCTGAGTCAGGGTTTGGTAAACATCAGGCTGGTTAGCTCAACTGAAATCTTGAAGCCTTTATGAAGATATCAGTATATACACTAGTATTACATATACTCTTTTATTATGAACATTACTGATTAACTTTGTTCCGGTTAATTTATATTAACTTCACTAAATATTTTTGATATAGCCACATAGTTGAAAGCTATCTTATGGTAAGCTGATTAGACTAATTTTTAATTACCAGGAATTGAAATAAAAGTAAGTAAAATCTATTGATTAGGAAGAACTCTACAAATTTTGGACAGTTCTCGCGAGAGTGAACTATACTTGACATTTAGCCCTAGATTAGGCTAAGGAATATCTAAAAGCATATCTCAGTGGAAACACCGATAGCGCATACACCCAAAGTTAAAATGGTAATGGTCAGCACTCCCCTCTGGCGTTGATTCTTGATTAGATGGGGCGACCTGCCTTACGGGCAAGATAGCTGACCAGTCTAAGGTGAGAGGAATGTTGGTGTGAAAAGAATTTTGGGATTATGTCTGGTGTTAACCTTGCTCCTGGCTGGTGGTGAGGCTCAGGCAGGAGAGTTAGCTGAGCGTTTAGGTCAGTTTCCCGATTGGAAAAGCAAACCGCCAGTCACAGCGGCGACCGGGGATTTGGTATATCCCACTTGGATGAAGGGGACTTGGAAAGTTACCAGCACCCTGATCGAGCAGATAGCACCTTTAGCACCAGAAATAGTGACACCAGGATTTGAAGGTAATCGCAATCATCTACAAGAGCCAATTAGTTTTCTGGTGCGGTTTCAACAAGTTGGGAAATCAAGCTCAGGGCTTGGGGATTGGTTTATTCCGTTTAGAACTCGACGTTCTAGAAAAAATCGATCAGTATTAAAACCTACCTCAGAGGTGGTTGCTGAAGAGGTGGTTGCTGACCGAGCGTTCAATGGGTTGAATATTGCTAGGGCTTACTTAGGCGATCGCATAATTAGAGCCGTCAAAGTAGACCCCAATTCCCCTAATCGTCAGGTTACCATTCTGCGCACCGGGAGCCAACTAGTTTCAGTGATTACTGGACGTGCTTCTGAAATACCAGCTCCGGATCAGTTCAATGCCACAGAAGTTGTCAACCAAGTCTTTCGCGGTACTCGCCGACCTTTTTTCAACGAAGTAGAAACCACAACAGCATATCAGTTCCATCAATCACCTACTCCGATCATTAAAGCTGACCAAGTCACAGCGGTTTACCTTTCACCACAAGACCCCGATTACTTTAAAGCATTGGAAAAACCTGTGGCTCTCTATCGCTATCAATTAGAGCTGGTACCAGTTAAGGATAGTTGAAGGTTGAAGGTTGTTAAAGGGTTGAAGGTTGTTAAAGGGTTGAAGGTTGAATGTTAGGTTAGTTGGGGGGGTGTTGGCGGATTTGCGATCGCGATTGTTGTTAACTCAACCTTCAACTGGGTAACCTTCAACATTAAACCTTAAACCTTCAACTGGGTAACCTTCAACATTAAACCTTAAACCTTCAACTGGGTAACCTTCAACATTAAACCTTGTAAGCATTCAGCCGTCAGCGGTCAGCCGTCAGCGGTCAGCCGTCAGCTTATTTTATTCAAAAGCTATAGTTATTGTAGGGTGGGCAAATGACAGAATTCCAGATTAAATGGTCATTGGCTTGGTATTTGCCCAACCTACTACCTGTCAGCAGTCAGCTGTCAGCCGTCAGCTTATTTTATTCAAAAGCTGAGAGCTGAGAGCTGAGAGCTGATAGCTGTGAGCTGATAGCTGAGAGCTGATAGCTGTGAGCTGAGAGCTGATAGCTGATAGCTGTGAGCTGTGAGCTGAGAGCTGAATGCTTACTAAACCTTAAACCTTCAACTAGCTAACCTTCAACCTTCAACCAGCTAACCTTCAACCTTCAACCAGCTAACTTTCAACCCTTTAATAACCTTCAACCAGCTAACCTTAAACCGGATTTTCCCCAATCCAATTGAGCAAAATCGGGTTGACTATCTCTGGTGCTTCATCTTGGGGACAATGACCCAAACCTTCTAAAGGAATAAACTTTTCTACAGTGGGGAATTTCGCTAATTCTCGTCCCAAGTCAATGGGTTCCCAGGGGTCTTTGCTGCCCCATAGTATGATCGCAGGACAAGGCAAAATTGGGATCAGGTCTTCTGGTAGTGGTCCTTGAGAATAGCTAGTAAAGGCAATAAAAACATCAGCTGCACCGGGATCAGCTGCTGGTGCCATGATTAGATCAACCAGTTCATCAGTGACGGCTTCTGGACGACAGTAGGCTTGCAACAGAATATTACGCACTACTTTAGGCTTAGCCAGCTGACTAAAAAAATACTGG
>NZ_JAAHIE010000797.1:0-2797 GCF_010671945.1 Moorena sp. SIO4E2 | reverse complement strand
TGTTGACTGAGGAACAGGTAATAGGCAACAGGTAACAGATTTAGCTTTACGATTCCCGATTCCCGATTCCCGATTCCCGATTCCCGATTCCCGATTCCCGATTCCCGATTCCCGATTCCCGATTCCCGATTCCCGATTCCCGATTCCCGATTCCCGATTCCCGATTCCCGATTCCCGATTCCCTGTAATAGCACCATAGCAATTGCTTTAGGTAATACCCTCAGGGTGATGACCGTGACTTCCGTGCTATAAGTTGGATAAACTAATAGCTCGTAACCATTCAGCGCTCAGCCCCTCAGCAGTCAGCTTTGGAAGGGTTAAGTTCTATTGCTCTGATCTGAATGTGAGCTTTTCCAGGCTTAGATACCTGTCTAATTGTCTCATTAAATAAAAAAATACACTAAAAAATACACCATTAAAACTTTTACGCAAAGATTATGAAGCATAATTAAAAACAGGGATAAATAATGAAGAAAATGTTAAGAAAATGTTAAATTAAGCTGAAGTGATGATCTGATCTTAAGTTGTGATCAAATGGCGCAGATCGACCTAGGCGTTTCCTGTCCATGGAATACTGTCAAGAAAAACGTTTTGAAACTTTCATGAACTTATGGCTATGAGGCGGTGGATGAACCTTCCTGTAGTGGTATCAATTTAATTGTAGTTAAGAATATAATTTATATTTAATGAGTAAAGTATTGTATTATACTGAAATGTTGAGCTGATTTGTTAAGTGAACAACATAATTATTATCTTGGCTGAAGTCAGCCTGGTCATCGTAGTTTTCTGTCTAGTCAACTGGCTGGTGAGTAGACTATTCAAGCAACTGATCAGGGTTGCTTGGTTCCAAAAGGTGAACAGCAATGCTAGAAACCTCCGCCGGAACCTCCAGGCGCTGATCGTTATCTGTTGTATAGCGCTATGCCTTGTAATTGTTGGTGGCAACAGTTGGCTGATCTATCGGGGGAAAGACCTCAAGGAATACACACTCGGGTTAGTCAGTAATATTCCCAAAGGATTCTGGATAACCCTTGGCACTGGGTTAGGCAAATGCATCTGCCTTCTGATGCTAGTTGCCTTCGCCATAAAACCCTTGCAGCGTTTGCTCAACTATGGCTGTGTTCGGGCAAAGAAACTAGAACAAATCACTGCTAGTGATGAAAGCATTGAGGATTTCTTTAGTTACTTAACCAAAATCCTCACCAGTGGACTCTGGCTGCTTTCCCTAATCTGGTGTAGCCAGTTTCTGAAAGTGCCAGAATCCACAGCTAAGTATCTGTACGTTCTTCTGAACATCTATCTGATTATTGGAATCGGGTTGCTCATTCTGAGATCCATTGTGGTCATTATCGATAGCATAGACACCCTGACTGTTCAATACTCTAGCCCTGAGAATATCCTGCGATTCTATAGCAATCTCAGGCATCTGATTCCTTTCTTTAAGCGGTGCCTAGAATATATAATCTATGTTAGCATTGCCACCCTGGTGGTTGAGCAGATAGAGATAATTGCTAACTTAGCCACCTATGGATCGAAAGCTGTCAAAATTATCGGTATCATCTTCCTGAGTCGCGGCTTGATCGTGATCGCCAATTTGTTCCTCCAAGAAGCACTGCTGAGGTACCCGAAGCTGACTGATGTGCAGCGAAAGAAGCGGTTAACGATTATTCCCGTACTAGAGAGTTTACTGAAGTACTTGATTTACTTTGGTTCGGGTATATTGATCCTCGATACCATAGAAATTGACGCCACCCCAATCCTAGCGGGTGCTGGCATTGTGGGGCTAGCAGTGGGTCTTGGGGCGCAGAATCTAATTAACGATATGGTTAGTGGATTCTTTATCCTCTTTGAAAACTACTACCTGGTAGGTGACTATATCCAGACAGGGGAAGCGGAGGGGATTGTGGAGGCGATTGAACTGAGAACCACCCGTATTCGACACGTCAATGGTCAAATGTATATTATTCGGAACGGGGATATTGGCTCAATTACCAACTACTCCAAGGATTATATCTATGCTGTAGTGGAAGTTGGCATAGAATATGATGCTGACCTCGATCAGGTGTACAGGGTGATTGAAAAGGTGGGACACCAGTTAAAAGAAAAGTATTCGGAGGTACTTGAACCGACCAAGGTGGATGGAATCGAGGACTTTGGGGATTTTGATCTGTCCATACGAACCATTACCAAAGTTAAACCAGGAAAGCACCACCAGATCAAGCTAGTGCTTCGTAAAATGATTAAGGATTTCTTTGACCAGGAGGGAATTGAATTAAACGCTCAGGATCCGGTGTTTATTTTGAAACAATAGGCTTGAAACAAGCTTAGCCTAGGCAATGGAGGTGAGATCGCACCAGTTGATTGGCCTTGGCCTTTGGGCCACGCTACGCGAATGGCCACGCTACAGTATCGGGCGGTTGAACAGAAATGCGACGCATTCCCCCACCTCGTTCAGGTGGGGGTCAAGGAGCAAGCTGGTCAGTCGTCATAACCCTGGTTTTCTATATATTGCTTCAGTACAGTAAGAGGAGCACCTCCACAGGATACAGCACTAAAACCTCTTTTCCAGAAAACTGGCCTCCAGTAATAGGGAGCCAATTCTTTTGCGTACCTTTTTCTAATTTCTCTACTGGTTACTGTCTTGAGGGTATTACAGAGTTTAGAAATTGATAAGCTGTTCGGCATTTAAATTGGTATAATAAAAATTAATAAATAACCCAATAATAGGAAATATGCCAGCAAAAAATTATCTGACACAAGAGCAAAAAACAATACTTCAAAAAGCCTTAAAAATAGA
>NZ_JAAHIE010000796.1:0-2800 GCF_010671945.1 Moorena sp. SIO4E2 | reverse complement strand
GATTGCTATATCAAATCTGATAGCATCGGAATTGTTTACAACTTGCATTTGCCTCAATTAACTTTCTTCCCATCCCCCCATGCCTCCATCAATGTTTACAATTCAGATGTAAACGGAAAAGCTATTACCAGGTTACTATAGCAATCCTAAATCATTTGTAAAATCACTGGACTTTTTAAAAACTAGCTCCAACTCCTGTTCCTTCGGGTGCATCTCATATTTGTAAAAAATAAGGAAAGTGTGGGAAGTGTGGGGCGGGGGCGCGGGAAGTGTGGGGCGGGGGCGCGGAGATTTTATTATAATTTTTGCCTAATTGCATGCATTGAGATGCACCCTGTTCCTTCTGCCTTCTGCCTTCTGCCTTCTGCCTTAAAGCAGCCCATTTCTTTCACGAATCAGATAGGATTGCTATAGGTTGCTAGGTTAAAGGTTATCTTCTGAACCTTGGCCTTTCGGCCACGCTACGCGAACAAGCAAACAAGCTTCAACCTGGAATTTCTACCTGGTGTGTTCATGTTCGAGTATGGGTCAATAGTTAACTGATTATTTTGTATTTACTTTCTAAACTAATTAATACCATTAAGAAATCCCCTGCCTGAAGGCAGGGGATTTAACCTAAGTGCTCATATCTATATTGTAGCTAAATAATGGCACATCCTCACTAAAATTAATAATTTTAAACTAAATTAATTGCTATAACTAAAATGATTAATTTTTAACAACCCCCATTGGTTTATCAGGAATTTTTTGTGAAAATAGGGCAAATAAAAACAGAAAGCTTAAGTTCATAACCTTAACCCTTAATATAATCCTGCCAAAATAGATAATTAATCTAACTTGGTATTATTACTCTAGGTGACGACATGGGATCAGAAATGTAGCACCTAATAAGACCAAACTAGCCATTGTTATTGGCTCAGGAGCAGACTCTAAATCATCAACACTCACTAAAGATTGATTAAACTTAAATCCAATCGGATGCTGCCTAGGAGATTGCTCCCAGCTGAAGCTAGCTTCATCAGTGGGATTTTGACTTGCTACCCAAGAGATACGATCATTAAGACCCTCCAGCAAAATACTGAGAATAGAGCCTGGTGCAACGGTTTGACTACTAGCTGACTGAGCAAGTGCAGAAACTATACAGGCAGCAGCAGCAAACGTTTTCAGTAATACTTTGAACTGAAAGTGATTGCTGAAGATAAGTTGTTTCCGTTCTAATAGTGTATTAAGCTTGACTGGTGAGATATCTAAAAACTTCACTCCTGCTTCATATTTAGCTGGTGAATCTAAACCAATTTTCCTTTGCCAGGCAATTTTCACCATAGAAGTAGCTGTGTAACTTATTCCTGGTAAGCAGAACTGAATTTTTTTATGCTCCCCAGTTTTTAATGGTTTGTTAATGTAAATTTTGCCACCGCCTTGACTCAGATTAACTACTAAATCATTTTGATCTGAAATCAGTCCTTCTATCTGATAATTTAGTAAGGTGATATGACGCGGAAATTTCCTACGCTCTTTGAGTAAATGAGTGTTAGTCAAATTAATCTCCTGAAAGATAGGTGTTAGGAGTTAGGAGTTAGGGGTTAGGGGTTTGGTGTTTGGGGTGCATCTGTTACTTGTAAATCTATAACTAAAGGAAGTGTGGGACCCAGGCGCGGGAAGTGTGGGGAGGGTGGGGATAGGGGGAGATAGGGGGATTTTTATTAAGGGTAATTGTCATAACATGATATTAGTCTTCTATTGTCCTGAGTGTTTTTGCATGCATTGAGATGCACCCGGTGTTTGGTGTTTGGTTAATGGTTAATGGTTAATGAGTAATGGTTTTAGTACTTAATGCCTGATGGTTAATACCTAATACCTAGAGTCTAGAGCCTAGGATCTAGGATTTTTTAGTAATTTTTTATTTTGGTTGTCTTGATGATTAACACCTTTTGAGAATTTTTGATGGTTGAGAGGATGCAGTTTTATTCCGGTTGCCTAAGTTATAGTTTTGTTTGATTAACCGATTGTAAGTTCGATAGGGCATATATTGCAAAGGATTGTAGCCAGAAAACCGTAATATCAATACACAAGCCCAGGAATACTTGCCAGAAATAATTGCTTCTATAACTTGATTTAATTGTTCAGTACTCATAAATCTATCTATATAAAGGTAGATGCAGCTAAGCAAAGGGTTTACTTCACTTTAGCAACTCCTAAGGAAGTTGTGCTAGGTGAAGTGCTGAAATGATAGCAGATGGTAAGATTACCGATCCTGCTGTGTATAAATCTATTCTTTCGAGCATAGGTTTGCGTTTAGGTTTGCGTTCAGGTTTGATTTAGTAGGATTTATGTATGTTTATGTATACTTTTTTTTTTGGGTATATGAGCATCCAAAAAATGTTATAATTACTCATTAAAAACAAAATTTAAAGTCCATTAAAACTGCCATGAACCTTGACAAAGTCCATGGCAGTTAACTTATTGGATACTAGAGGGGCGACAAGCGCCCCTCTAGGTTAATAAGTATAAATAACTAATCAGATAATTCCAATTTCTGTGTAGGCTTGTTATAAATATAGCGTTTATCACAGTTATGAGGTACAGTATTCTTTGAAGCTGATTCCCTGTTAGGTGCGCTTGACCTTGGCGAATTAAATTCGCCACGGGTCGCACCTGAAGATGCAGCGCATCCCTATTACCTATTACCTATTACCTATTACCTATTACCTATTACCTATTACCTATTACCTATTACCTATTACCTATTACCTATTACCTATTACCTATTACCTATTACCTATTACCTATTACCTATTAC
>NZ_JAAHIE010000795.1:0-2801 GCF_010671945.1 Moorena sp. SIO4E2 | reverse complement strand
GATATTACCAACATCAATAGTTGACCCTTCAGCATTAATTGTTGCTAACTGTCCCAGGAGTGGAAAAGTAGCGGTAGATGAACTTGGTGAATTCATTGTTACTGGACGAGGTGGCTTACCCCCAAGTCCTCTAGACCCAATTAATCAACAGTCTGTACTGGTAGATTGGGTTACCCTTGATCCTGAAAAAGAGAACATCGAAGAAGCTACCTCTACTCCTACTCCTGATGCCAGTTACTTGCCCATGAGAGGGAAACGCCGGACTGCCTCTACTCCTACTCCTGCTCGTCCCAAGAAGAAAATAGTGGAAGCTCAGGGTTGGATAGTGGGCGAGGATGGTACAATTATCTTGACGGCTGAACCGAATAATGTTACTCCTAAGAGTAATTGGTATATTCCTAGGTCTTGCGGTAGCAAGGGTTGAGCAATATGTTGGAAATTGCAGTAATTTTCGGCGTTGCTGAATTAAGGAATGAATGCGCGATCATATGGTTTTGTTAAAGCCCCCTAAATCCCCCAAATTTGGGGGATTTTGAAAGTTTTGTTCCCCCACCGGTGCGCTTTCCGTCGGCGAATTAAATTCGCCACGGGTCGCACCGCAGAATTGGGGGGCTAGGGGGGCGAAACCATACCCAGAATCAGCAACGCCCAATTTTCAGCATTGAGGATACTTATGGATAAGTATAGCGCTAGGTTAAGTGGATTCAGCTTAATCCAGTCAGTGTTGGAAATTTCAGCAATTTGGGAAAGAGTGCGTACGCGTAGCGGCTCGTACCGAGCATCGCAATGTAAAAGACTAGCGCTAGGTTAAGTGGATTCAGCTTAATCCAGTCAGTGTTGCTGATTTGAGCAATGTTGAGAGAATGCGATCGCGTAGCTTGATCTACGGTCAATCGCGCCTTTTTGAGCAACAAAGCGTGAAAATCCTTGACTGTTGGAAACTCCAGCAATTTGGGAAATCACGATAGTGCTAGCTTAATCAGTTTCGGTAGTTATCGAAAATTCCAGCAATTTGGGCTAATCATGATAGAGCTAGCAACAGCAACAAAGCGTGAAAATCGTTTACTGTTGGTAATTTCAGCAATTTGGGATAAGAGTGCGATTCGGGCTTTGCCCGACGCTTCGCGATCGCGTTGACTTGAGCAACGCGCGTTAGTTATCGAAAATTCCAGCAATTTGGGATAATTACGATAGCGCGCTTCTTCAGCAACGCCCGATAGTTATCGGAAATTACCGTAATTTGGGATAATCATTATCATACTAAATTGATTAACAAGGGGTGAAAATCCTTTACTGTCGTAAATTCCAGCAATTTGGGAAATCATGCGATTCGGGCTTTGCCCGACGCTTCGCGATCGCGCCTTTTTGAGCAACGCGCGATAGTTATCGAAAATTCCAGCAATTTGGGCTAATCATGATAGCGCGCTTCTTCAGCAACGCGCGATAGTTATCGAAAATTCCAGCAATTTGGGATAATCCCGATAGAGCTAGCTTAATCAGTTTCGGTAGTTATCGAAAATTCCAGCAATTTGGGATAATCCCGATAGAGCTAGCAACAGCAACAAAGGGTGAAAATCGTTTACTGTTGGTAATTTCAGCAATTTGGGATAATCGCGATAGAGCTAACTTGAGCAACGCGCGTGAGTTATCGAAAATTCCAACAATTGTGGATAATCGCGTACGCGTAGCGGCTCGTACCGAGCATCGCGTTAGCATGAGCAATTTCTATAGTTATCGAAAATTCCAACAATTTGGGATAATCATGATAGTGCTAGCAATAGCAACAAGGGGTTAAAATCCTTTACTGTTGGTAATTTCAACAATTAGTGATGATAGCGATCGCCTTTGGCGCGGCTGAGGCCAAAGGCCACGCTGCGCGAACGCCGATCCCATAGCGGTTAGTCCCAACCATCACGTAGGGTGACTGGATGTCAATTGAGCTAAGTTGAGCAACTTCTAAATCTTACTCCTCACTCCCCTCAGCTTCTTGATTCATAGGTTCAGGCAAATCAAAAATAATCACAAATTTACCATCAGGCATCAAGCGTTTAAGAGCCTTTAAGTGCCCCTCCGCATCAGACCGGTTCCGGTACCGACCAACAACCACCCGTTGCATCCTCGGCAATAGGCGGATGATTGCCCACGGGTATAGGCGTTCAGAGTAGGTCATAATTTAAGGTATCTCCTTAACTGGGGGTCTAGAGCCAGCCTTCGGCCTTCGCAAAACTTCAGGCTGGCTCTTAACGTTTTCACGTCAGATGATTCTATTATAACATACAAAAACTTTTATTATAACATATTTTGCAAATTTTTGTAACAAAGTATTGGGGGAATCGGGAGTCGGGAATCGGGAGTCGGGAATCGGGAATCGGTTAAAAAAAATAGCGCTAGATAAACTTGACTAAAGTATAGCGCTATTATAAACTGGTAACTTAATTAACCTAAACATCCCTTAAGACTCCAAAAAATAGCGCTAGATAAATTTCACCAAAGTATAGCGCTATTATAAACCTACCCACTTAATCAAATCAAACATCCCTTAGCACTTATAAAAAGTTAGCGCTAGATAAATTATAAATTTTTGTTAAAAAGCAACACAGTCTAGGAACTATGTGTTATCTTAAATATAAGATTAGCGCGATAGTAAAGGGGAACAAAAAATGAACCAACAAACCAAGATAGTCGGAACTACCCAAGCAGCTTTTCTTCTAGGGATTTGCGTCCAACGAGTTCGCCAACTTCTGAAAAATGGTAGAATTAAGGGCGCTCAAAAAGTAGGCAGATTTTGGCAAATTCCCCTA
>NZ_JAAHIE010000794.1:0-2801 GCF_010671945.1 Moorena sp. SIO4E2 | reverse complement strand
AAATCGGCAAAAACACCGATGGGGTCGGGATAGGAAAATAAGTATTTTAAGTTTTTTGGACTGTAGATATCTGGAGTAATAGACAGGGTAGATTTAACAAATTTGTCAATCCTCTCTAATCTTTCCGGTTCGGATAAACTATAGATGCCATCCAGCATCTTCAAGCATTGATCAATGTCTTGTTCTGTTAGCATCTTAAATGTTTGTACGAAGTTTAGGGTAATTCAGTCTAAGCTGTCTGGATATCGCCAATTCCAATCGTGATCAAGCCACCCAGTGCGCATCAGCGGAGATCGGAGTGGAAAAATTAGCAATTGATACAGATTTTTTGAGGCAGGAAGCCTGAAAAATTTGATACATCAATATTAGAATCTGGCGTTATCACAATAATTACGGAGACAGACCTTTGTATAATACCACATCGAATCACACGGGCAAAAACGAGGAGCTTGATAGCCCCGTGAATGCATTCCGAAAGGCCTATATAAGCCATTTGGTATCTATGGTTATGGTCAGCAATTAGCAAAATCATTATCCTTCAGAAGAGCTTCGCCTACAGCAAATGCGCGTAGCGCACGCTACTTGAGGTGCTATCAACAATTAGCAATTTAATGATGGGGTTATACCGCAGGGTAAGCGCCTTGCGCTTACCCTGTAGATTTTTTTCTCAACTACCATAGATCTCGATCTCAAGGGGAACATCTATAGGAATATCATCTTGCTTTTCCCTCGTACCAATGCCGATCATGATTTTGAACCAAGCGTGAGCCAACTTTTTGTAACCCTCTGGGGTTAGGTGAATACCATCCTCAAGCATGTGTTCAGGGGTGAATATATTGCGGTTATTAATAAATCGAATGTTCTTGTTTTTATAACTTTCTCCAGTCAGCAAATTTGCCAATAGGTTATTGTATTTATCAGCTTTCTGATTCTTGAGAGTACCATCCTTAAGTGCAGAGGGCTTAATGGGGGGAATTGAAGAGACAAACAAATATACCTGATCTGACCAGGCGAGAATTTTATCAATTAGTAAAATCATTTCATTGACTGTATCTTCAGGGCTTTCATTCTGAAAAAGTATGTCGTTTGTGCCAGCCATTAATAAGATAATATCCGGTCTTGCCTGCTTCAGCCAATCTTCTATTTCGGAGTTTAAATCTGACCACGCATTGGATGCTCCAACACCAGCTATGGCAAATCCCCCATGCCCTTGATGCTCTTTGTCAAACACATATGTGTTGTTTTGGCCTAAAACTATTTCGGGATTTTCTGAGGTAGCGCTACCCACAAAATTTACTCTATAGCCATTATCTTTAAACAATGCCCACAGGTCATCTCGATATCAGGCTCGATCCAATGCTTTACCACGAGTGTTTGAGTCTCCTAAAGGCATAATCTTGAGAGACCATTGATCGATGGTGAGCGCCTCTGCGGTGGGAGAAAACTGAAATAGGCTGATGCAATAAGCGGCGATTAAGGTCAATTTTGGGGAGAATTTTTGCTTCATACTATAGTTTCCTAGTAAGCTTGAGGTACAGTAACAGCAATGAGCAAACCAATTACGAAGATCATTATTGCTTAGACAATAATTTCCAGACCTGTTGAGATTGCCAAGTTTATGGACACATTCGTATATGTTTGACACCACTGGCAAGATTAGCACTCAGAAAGTTTTAGTGTACATTAGCGACCCGCATCGCGGATGAATCAATTCATCCGTTCGCTTATATCCCCCGACTAAAGTACAGGGGCTTTAGCCATCACACTTGTAAAGCAATCTATATCTTAACAAAGATATGTAACGCAATCATCATAAATTTGATGGTTACTTAACATTTATCAATGATAACCTAAAATTTATCTTAACTATTAGATTCCAGGGATAGTTATTGTGAGACAATTAGTAGTTGATATCAGGCTGTGGGGAGACTCCTCCAGCGATTTCGGCGATTTGTTTTAGTTGTCTATGAGCAGGAGCTGTATGAATGTCTTCAAAGCAATTTACTAAATCCCAGGAAAATAACGATGGCAAGATTTTTACTAGCAACTTAGGGTTTACTGCACTCTGCTTCTTAATCGGTTTAGCTGGATTTGGCTATATTCTCGCCACATTGCCCGGAATCGCAGAATCCCCGACAGACCCTTCTAGAACTTGTATAGTCGATGGTTGGAAACTGGGATTAATTATCACCCACGTGCTGGTTTTTGCCCTCATCCCTCTGGCGATGAGAATTTTTTACAACAGTTTAAAAAATTTAGGACTGACATCAAATATTTTTGCGTCGCAACTGGGGCTAGCTTTTGTGATGGTGGCGATCGCTTCAGAAATTGGTTGGCACGTCACCCAATGCTGGTATTATCAAAACGATTTTACGATGCTGAATTTCATGTTTTACTTTTTCTTGATTTCAGGATTTGCGCTGTGGGCGGATGGGTTAGTGGAGAAGACTACTATCATCACCAATTTAATTAACATTGTGTTTGCCATCAGTCTGTTAGTTGTTTCAATTTTGTACCCTTTAGGTTATCAAGCCGGTAACGATAATTTTAAGATTCCTATCTATATTGTACTTACTCTAGTTTTGGGTGTGTTGACCTATCGAGGCTATACGATACTCCAAGATTGGAAAATTATTCTTTTCCCAATTTTCTCCG
Source organism: Moorena sp. SIO4E2 (assembly GCF_010671945.1). Taxonomy (NCBI): domain Bacteria; kingdom Bacillati; phylum Cyanobacteriota; class Cyanophyceae; order Coleofasciculales; family Coleofasciculaceae; genus Moorena; species Moorena sp. SIO4E2. The sequence continues at coordinate 146 of NZ_JAAHIE010000794.1, read as the reverse complement.
TTGGAGTCAATTTAACCTTTGTGTTTCTTCTAGATAAATTTGGAGGGAATCCCTATAGTGATCCGCAAGTGACTTTCAATGCTTTATTTCATATCCTTCACGATTTATTAGGAACCGAAGCTGGATTAGTCATCTTTACCTGGCTT
>NZ_JAAHIE010000793.1:0-2808 GCF_010671945.1 Moorena sp. SIO4E2 | reverse complement strand
CCGATTTGCCCGAGGAGAGGAAGTGACAACCGATGGTGGGCAACCAGTCCAGTTGTCTCGTCCCTTAGATTTCTTGGTGGTAACCGATCACACCGACCAGTTGGGCTCCTTCCAACAGTTTGTCGATTACCCCCCACAAGATTGCGGTGACGATCAGCAGCAGATAGATGATTGGCATGAAGCGATCGAAGAAGGCGGTGATGCTGCAGCCAACGCACAGAACGAGATTACCTCGGCCTTTGCTCAAGGTACCATTCCAGCCTGTATGCTCCAAAGCCCAGAGGAGTTCGGTGCAGCTTGGGATAATGAAGTCGATTGGGCAGAAGAGTTCAACGACCCCCACAAATTTACAGCAGTGATTGGGTATGAGTGGACTTCCCTAGATGCAGGGGACAACCTCCACCGGAATGTCATCTTCCGTGACAATGGCGACAAAGCAAAACAGTTGCTCCCTAAAACTACAGCAGATGGCACAGACCCAGAACTTCTCTGGGCGTGGATGCAGAACTATGAAGACACAACGGGTGGTGATGTGCTGGCCATACCCCACAATGGCAACCTGAGCAACGGAAAGATGTTTGCCGACACCGATGCTCGCGGTATGCCCCTAAACCACAGTTATGCCGAGCAGCGACAACTGTGGGAGCCACTCTATGAAGTTATCCAAATTAAAGGAGCGGGGGAGACTCATCCTTTTTTGTCTCCTGATGATGAATTTGCTAGTTTTGAAATTGCAGGTTGGGATAATGGTAATCTAGACCTGACCGCTCCGGAAACACCTGATATGTACGAGCATGAGTATGCCCGTGCTGCCCTCAAGAATGGATTGAAGTTTGAAGAAGACTTGGGAGCTAATCCCTTCAAATTTGGTCTGGTAGGTTCCACGGATTCCCATATTGGGATTTCCGGGGTGGAAGAAAATAGCTTTATGGGCAAGTTTCCCATTTATACCCCTAGCCCCGAACGGGCAGAACACGTCTCAAAGACAAGTTGTTTTACTAAGGATCAAGATGGCAACTGTGTTCCGGAGAATCCTGAGGTGAACCGGTTCGGATGGCAGTATGGAGCAGCTGGCTTTGTAGGAGTTTGGGCTGAAGCCAATACCCGCGAGTCCCTGTTTGATGCCATGGCACGACGGGAAGTTTATGCCACCAGCGGACCAAGGATGATAGTTCGCTTCTTTGGCGGTTGGGATTTTACCTCGGAAGATGTGAGTTTTAACCCTGGACAAGTGGGCTATGCCAAAGGCGTTCCTATGGGAAGCGATCTGACCAGTATGCCAGAAGGAAAAGTTCCCACCTTTTTAGTAGCTGCATTGAAAGATCCGATTCGGGGGAACCTTGATCGGATTCAAATTGTCAAGGGCTGGCTGGAGAATGGCCAAACCCAGGAGAAAGTTTACGATGTGGTCTGGTCAGGCGATCGCGTACCTAATGACACAACTGGTAAGCTTCCCCTTGTGGGTTGTGAGGTCAATCCTGCTATCTGTGAGACGGACGATCCGATGGAAGATACCGGTACCGTCAATACCGACACAGCCGAGTGGACAAATAGCATTGGTGCGGTTGAGCTGGCTCAGGTTTGGACAGACCCGGACTTCGATCCTACCCAAAAGGCATTTTACTACGCGCGGGTGCTGGAAATTCCGACTCCTCGTTGGACGGACTACGACAAGGTATTTTATCAGATAGAAATGGCTGAGGAAATTCCCTTAACCCTACAAGAACGGGTGTATACTTCTCCGATTTGGTACTCCCCATCTAACGTAACATCTGAGATAGCTCCGTTGCCTGAAAATCCCGAAGATGGCAGTGATTTTGACTTCTGGAACAGAATAATTCACGAAGTTATTCGATAAGTAACTGTTGAATTTAATAGCTAGGGATTAGAGATAGGATGTCGAAGTTTGGTATTGCTTCGGCATCCTATCGCACAAAAAAGGGCAATTAATTGATAGGGTAAACAAGGCACAAATTAGGTATATTAAATGAATTTGAACCGTATTTGGAAAATAGGGGTGGCAGTTGCGATCGCTCTAGTTTTGGCCATCGTTGCCTACCTTGTGATAGCACAACAGAATCGACCCATTCCCGATATAGGCTCTACAGGCACCAGTAACCCTGAGCCAGAGGTGGTTGACTCAGATACAGAGCCTTTTACTCTGCAACTACTCCATGCCTCAGATTTTGAGGCTGGACTGGCCGCATTGGAAGATGCTCCTCGGTTTTCCGCCGTCCTGAATGCCCTGAAGGAGGACTACCCCAACACGGTTGTCCTCTCCTCTGGAGACAACTACATTCCCAGTCCGTTCCTGTTTGCGGGCAGCGACCCTAGGTTGAACGAGACCCCTGTGGGAGAAGCTAGTATTGGTCACGCTAATATCGAAATCCACAATCAACTGGGTATCCAAGCTTCGACCTTTGGCAATCACGATTTCGATCTGGGCAGCAAGGAAGTGCGGGATATCATTCAACCAGATGGAGATTACCGTGGAGCGCTGTTTCCCTATCTGAGTTCCAACCTGGATTTTACCACAGACCCTAACCTATCAAGCCTGATCACGGCGAACGGTCAAGAAATCAGTACTATTCCGGCAGGACAGGTTGCGGGGACTGGAGTGATCACCGTCAATGGTGAGCCAATTGGTATTGTGGGAGCAAGCACACCCCTTTTGCCTACCATCTCTTCCTCTGATGGAGTCACGGTATTCCCGGAAAATCCCACAGACTATGACGCCTTAGCTGCTAAAATCCAAGCTGCGGTGGATGAATTGACCGCTACGGGCATCAACAAGATTATTGTCCTAGC
>NZ_JAAHIE010000792.1:0-2809 GCF_010671945.1 Moorena sp. SIO4E2 | reverse complement strand
GTTGTCACAGGGATAGTGGCTGCGATCGCATTCCCCAGGTTCTGGCGCACAGGACCAAAACCAAGATTATGGGTAGCAGCAGGACTAATCTCGGCCTTGGCGGTGGTCTATTTTCAATTGCGGGTACCACAACCAGAACTGAATGACATTAGCGAATATGTCCCCTCAACCAATAGCATTGCTCCAGAGCAACTGTTTAAGGTTGAAGGCAAAGTGGAGAGTATGCCTCGCCTGACCCGAACTCAGCGTACACAATTTTGGTTACAAGCTACTCAGTTAACTGAAATTGAAAGTCGCGAAGATGGGGGAGCGATCAGTCAGGGAGTGACAGGCAAGTTGTATGTGACTGTGCCATTACTTCAAGGAACTGGTATCTACCCAGGTCAGATAATTAGCGTAACTGGGGTTTTATATAAACCCAAGCCAGTGACTAATCCCGGAGCCTTCGACTTTGGAGCCTATCTTGCCCGTCAAGGGGCTTTTGCTGGTTTGAGTGGGCGTCAAATAAACTTTGATGAGGAAACTATTGGCAAACCCTGGGGATGGTGGAGACTGCGACAACGTATTATCCGTTCCCAAGTTCGCTTTTTAGGCTCTCCCACAGGTCAGTTAGTCAGTTCAATGGTTTTAGGACGTCGTGCTGTTGATTTGCCTTACGATATCCGCGATCAATTTATTCAGGCTGGGTTAGCCTATACCTTAGCAGCATCTGGATTCCATGTCTCGTTGCTGTTAGGTTTTGTCTTAGCCCTTACCAGGGGTTTAAGCAAAGGAAAGCAGTTCAGTATTAGCTTGAGTGTACTTTTAATTTACGTGGCATTAACTGGACTGCAGCCATCGGTAATGCGGGCGGCTCTGATGGGGGTGGGTGCCCTAATTGCGTTAGTGACGGCACGGAAAGTTAAGCCTTTAGGGTCACTCTTGTTAGCAGCAACACTGTTACTCCTATTTAATCCTTTGTGGATCTGGGATTTGGGATTTCAGCTGAGTTTTCTGGCCACCCTAGGATTACTAATCACTGCACCAGGGATTATCCAACGTTTGGATTGGTTGCCACCTGCGATCGCATCCCTAGTTGCTGTGCCAATTGCAGCAGCAGTTTGGACTCTACCCCTGCAACTGTATGTTTTTCAAGTTGTTGCCAGCTACTCTATACCAGTTAGTGTTATTGCTACACCCCTAATTTCTATTATCACTTTGGGTGGAATTGTCAGTGCCTTGGCAGGACTAATTTGGCCAACAGCAGGAAGTGGACTGGCTTGGTTACTGTATTACCCAACCCATGGACTGATGGGACTAGTGGAATTTTTCAATCAGTTGCCAGGAAGTTCTGTAGCGGTGGGCAAAATTTCCCTAGGGCAACTGTTATTCCTCTACGGGCTAATTGCTCTAGCTTGCTTGATTAAATGGTTACATCCTCGTTGGTGGCTGATTAGTCTAGTTGCTGTCACTGTGGTGGTGTTGCCCCAATGGCAACAAGCGTCAAAATTGTTTCAAGTTACAGTGCTAGCTACAGGAAATGACCAAATTTTAGTGATTCAAGACCAGGGACAAGTAACGTTGGTCAATAGTGGCAACCCTGATACAGTAAGGTTTACAGTGCTGCCTTTTCTGCAAAAGCAAGGTATCAATGATATTAATTGGGCAGTTGCTCTCGACAAGCAGCCCCAACTCAGAAGTGGTTGGGTTCAGCTTCTAGGTAGTTTACCGATCGAGACATTCTACGATAACACTGATTTACAACGACCATTGTCTCAGGGTCAAAATTGGAACGATATTGTCACCCGTAACTCTATCGCTAGTGCAGTAGCCTCTAGGGAGGCTAACTACCAACCAATTCCAGTGGGGGAAATACTCTCTTTTGGGTCTACTTCAATAGAATTAGTCAACACTGAACCACCAGTGTTGCTGATGCGCATCATTGACCAAAATTGGTTACTCTTAGGAGACCTCAAACCAGGCTTCCAAAAACAGTTAGCCAAAACCATCCGTTTCCCTGAGCTACAAGTACTTTGGTGGTCGGGAAAAAGTCTGAGGCCAGAATTCCTCGATGCCCTGCAACCGAAAATTGCGATCGCATCATCCAATGTCGTGGATGCCTACACGGCGAAGCTCATGCGCAATGCTAAGATGACCCTCTATTGGACAGGCCGTGATGGTGCTATCCAGTGGACACCGGATGGTGGTTTTAAGACTACTGTTGAAGATATTGAGATAGACATTGATGTTCCTTGATAGTGATTCCATCATTGAGCACCCAGCAATGCCTGAGTTTTCAACAGCAGGCTTGACAAATTCCACGGTTTTGTGTTCAAATTTCAGATGAAGTCTGGGGTGCGGTTTGACTAGATCATGGAGGGGTGTCCGAGTGGTTTAAGGTGGCAGACTCGAAATCTGTTATGGTGTCAAAGCCATCGGGGGTTCGAATCCCCCCCTCTCCGTATAAAAATTTAACTCAATTTTTGATTAATCTCACTCAGGAATGTGCTAGATACTGGTAGTAGGTAAGATGAGCTAACTGTCATCCGAGAGAATCCCATCGAAGAAGTTGGGAAGATCGAAGAAGTTGGGAATATAGGCTTAGAATTAAATTATATTCATATATTGATTCATCTTTATCAGCTCGGGATTTAAGCCAAGTGACTTCTGCTGATTATTCTCCAAAATCGACATTAACTGTTGAACTCTCCCCAAGCTACACACTTCCTATAGTGTTGATTATTGCTGCAGTGACAATAGTGCTCATACAACCCTGGGTGAGTTTAGCGATCGGCGAAGCCGCGCCAAAGGCGATCGCCTTTGGCGCGGC
>NZ_JAAHIE010000791.1:0-2813 GCF_010671945.1 Moorena sp. SIO4E2 | reverse complement strand
GGTCAGAAGCTAGCTGAATCTGTTCACAATCGGTTGCAGGCAGCAGTGGCAAGGATTGGCGACTGGTTGCAGTTAAGTTAGTGGGGGTATCGAAGCCAAAAACCATTGGAAATTTTGAGATGACATCATCGGGTAAATCTGCGGGATTACTCCCGCTTCGTCCCCAAGGCACCGTGCGAGCGAGTCTCCAAGCACACGGCGCGCCCAACTTCTTTAGAACACGTTTTCTTTTGCGACTTACTTTTCCTTGAATCCGGGTTTGTACCTTTTGGCTTTTGTCCCTTCTTCTTGGAGGGTTTTTTTAATCCCATTTTTAGCATTTGTTGTATTTCGGGATTTGTCGCACCCAGGGCATGGATTGAGTGATGGCAGTCATTGTGTAAGTATATTAAATTGTCATACTTATCTGTGCCGCCATCCTTTTTTGGTGTTATGTGATGTAGATGCACATTATCATACCTTCCAAGGGTTTGATTACAGACAGGACATATGTAGTTCTGTCTGTTTGCTATTTTGTTTTTTCCGTTGGATAGTCTATTTCTTGCGGTCTTTTGTTTCTGTTTATTTTCCCTCTTTTCCCAGTATTCTTTGAGTTCTGGGTCGTCCGGGCTATGAGTATGTGTGACCTGGGTGTGTCTTTCGATATTGACCCATGCAAGCTTAGTCAGATAAACTTTCCTTTCTCCAAATACCCATTTATCGTCTCTTCCGGGACATAATTTACCGAAATACTTCTTGTACAACCATTCCCGGGATTTTTGATGCTTTCTTAATCCCCATCTTGTTAACTTCCAGAATATGTAGCTGTCAATCTTATTGAATATTTCTGAAGATACTGCTCCGCTGTGGTAATTTCCCCACCCTCTTATAATCGGGTTGAGTCTTTTGATTACCACTTCCTGTGGAGCTGATCGTACCTTCTTGAATTCCTCTTTAAGTTTGGTTTTAAATTTCGCTACATTCTTATCTGAAGGTTTAATGATGGTTATATACCCTGATTTTCTTGTACTGGTATTATGTTTCCTGAAGTTCCACCCCAGAAAATCAAATCCGGTGGTCAAGTGGGATATTCTAGTTTTTTCGAAGGATAATGTTAGTCCTTTTTTGGATAACCACTCTTCAGCGATTTTCAATGCATTCACCGCATCTTCTTTGCTTTCGGTGAGGATTACAAAGTCATCGGCAAAGCGGACGTAAGTCCTTGGTGTCCTATTTTTCCAATTTCCGCCGTTTTTGGCTTTCTTGTCTTTACACCAGTAGTATTTAATACCTAGTTCCTTTTCTAATCCATGGAGAGCTATGTTGGCGTATAGTGGACTGATTATCCCACCTTGTGGTGTTCCTTGTTCGGTATCGTAGAATGTCCCTTTGTGGATGTATCCTGCTTTGAGCCATTCTTTTATGAGTTTGGTTGCTGGAAAGCTACCGATTGCTTCCAATAGTGGTTCATGTGCAATATTATCGAAGCATCCTGAGATGTCCGCGTCTACTACCCACCATTTTTTATTATTCTCTCCTTTGATGTTTAGGAATATCCTCTGTCTGGCGTCATGGGTACTTCTTCCAGGTCTGAACCCGTATGATACTGGTTCAAACATTGCTTCCCATGATGGCTCAAGTGCATTTTTGACTATACCTTGTAGGCATCTGTCGGTTATGCAAGGAATCCCTAATGGCCTTTTCTTTCCATTGGATTTTGGGATGTAGATGCGTTTGGTTGGTATTGGCTTCCATGTCTTATATGTGGTGAGGGAATCGACCATTAGACCTCTTTCCGCAGGGTTTAATTTTTTCTTTCCGTCTATCCCTGCTGTTTTTTTACCACTATTTACTTGGGTTGCTTGTTTGACTGATATCAGGATATTGGAATAGCTACGGAGAGCTAGTCTTTGTAGTTTGTTGACCTTTTTCCAATTACCCTCACGTGTCGCTCTGAAAATTCTACGTCTAAGTTTCCTGACCGTCCTGTAGGCACGTTTCCAATTGATAGCGTGCCAGTCAGTGGTTTGTTTAGTTACGATACCGTTCCCGTAAGGTTGCGGTTCTATCTTTTCCATATACAATTAAGGTACTTACGTATTATTTCCCTAGCTCGAAGTCAGTTCTGAAATTCAGCACTCTTTCAAGTTAAGGGATTTCCCTCTATCCAACCAGTTATATACTTTCGTATTTTCCTGTTGCCTTTCGGCTGTTGGCTTTTGCTTGGTTCAGTCTTCTACCGGGCTGAGAGTTATACCTCCTCTTACGATTTGGCTACCTACATCAATCGACCTAGATCTAGGACTCAACCTCGGCTTACCTGTTGACACACTAAGAAGTTACGAATCTGAGGTTGCCGCCTATACACCGAGTCCAAAGTGGGATTCGATTGCCCCTTTAACGCGAGGCTAATCCAGGAGCTTACACCTTCCATTGCCGCTTTATCGGAAAGTGTCTATCGTAACGATGCCTTGTAGTGGCGATTCATCACTTTTCAACCAAATGATTCTTTTCCTAACCCAACAACATCTTCTCCACGGCATGTAAAGATTTGTTGCGCATTCCCCTCTAGCTCTGAAACCTAGTGATTCGGGAGTGTCGTAGCCTTAGCCGCGATATCCATCTCACTACGCTCCTTCGGGTGGAAACTAGTCTGAATCCAAGACTAGGAAAGGGTTCTAGCCTTTCACTTCCAAGAGCGCCTTTCAGTCGCCCGGTTATTTCATATTATGGGTTCATTTTTCTTGCGTTTACCCTGATACAATTCTGGCTTGATGGTGTACAATCAGGGGAAAAAGTTCAATGTTGTGTGGGCAAAAGTGAAAATTATTACA
>NZ_JAAHIE010000790.1:0-2814 GCF_010671945.1 Moorena sp. SIO4E2 | reverse complement strand
CAGGGAAAGACCTCAGCACAAAGTAACCATCCAACCCTTCTTCCTGGGGAAATATCTGGTAACTCAAGCGCAATGGCGAGCTGTGGTTGAAAACCTCCCAAAAATTAAGCGGGACTTAAAGCCAGACCCCTCTTACTTTACAGGAGACAATCGACCAGTAGAGCAAGTCAACTGGTACGATGCGATGGAATTTTGCGATCGCCTTTCTCAATATACAGGAAGGAAATACAGATTACCGAGTGAAGCGGAATGGGAATACGCCTGTAGAGCCGGAACTACCACACCATTCCATTATGAATATACCACACCATTCCATTATGGAGAGACCATAACCGGTCTATTAGCTAATTATAATGCTTCCTATACTTATGCAGAGGAAAAAGAAGGGGAATATCGAGAAGAAACCACCCCAGTAGGACATTTTCCCCCCAACGGCTTTGGCTTATACGATATGCACGGCAATCTTTGGGAGTGGTGTGCGGATCCAAGGCATGATAATTACAAAGGAGCTCCTACAGATGGGAGTGTCTGGACTAAACCTACTAGTAATCATACTAAATATATTCTGCGGGGCGGGTCCTGGAGCGCCTCTCCTATTTATTGCCGTTCTGCCTCCCGCGACTACAATTTCACGCGCGATGCCATCAAACTCAATGTCGGTTTTCGTGTGGCTCGGGGTGTTGGGTAGGGTGTGTTAGGGGTGGACTTGCCTTGATTTTTACGGTAGCCAGTTTTTGGATAGTCTGCCCCGTAACGCACCACAGGGTCAAACTTTATTTGAATAAACTTTGATCAAGGCAATTTAATCCTCTCAGCAAACAAACTCTGCAATCGCTCTAACTTACCACCCTTTTGATACAATAAATCTCCCTTACCCAACAAATAAGCCGCTTCAGTGTTGTTGCCACCAAAAATAATCTTTGAATCCCCTTCAGACGCCGTGCGCAAAGCAATTCGCCCTGGTAAATTAGAGCGAATAATCGGAGTAACAACTTTCGCTTCTGGTCGTTGAGTAGCAATAATCAAATGAATCCCAGCCGCTCTAGCTTTGGCTCCTAAACGCTTAATACTTAATTCTAAGTCTTTGCGGATTTCTTTTTCTGCCATGAAGTCAGCATATTCATCAAATATACAGACTATCCGAGGTAATGGTAGGTTTTGTTTATTAGTTTGTTTCTGAGTCAATTGCTGATTATAAGCATCCAGGTGAGCACACTTGGCTTGTTCAAATTTCCGGTAACGCTGCTCCATTTCGTCAACTAATTCTGCCATCAGTTCGATAGCGCGATCGCTATCTTTAACGATTGGTGACAGCAACCATGGCATTTCCTCAAATTCTGGGAAAGTGACTCGCTTGGGATCAACCAGAGCAATTTTTAGCTGTTGAGGAGAGTGGTGATAGAGTAGGGATAGCAGAAGCGATCGCAAAAATTCGCTCTTGCCACTTCCCGTTGTGCCCCCTACCAAAAAGTGGCATGTATTGGGATCAGATAAATCCGCTTCTACCAATTTCCCATCTAAATTTACTCCAAGCCCAATCCTGGGAGGATTGCTGGAACTTTGGTGAACCTCGATATAGTCATCAAATCGAGCTACTTCTCTATCCTCATCCTTCCGTGGTAAATCCACACTGACATAGCCAGCTTCAGGAGTAATCAGGGGAGGATTATCCAGACCCAAGTGTACTTGTAAATCCTGGGACCGATTCTGTATATCTCTAACTTTTACGCCACGATGGGGTTTGAGCTTGATCCGGACAAATGCGGGAGCAACTGTTGCGTTGAGATAATCGACACTAATTTTAAAGTCTTCTAGAGTACTCACCAATTTTTTCCCGATCTGATCAGCATCAACAGTTTTCCGGGATGGTGGCTTGACCGGCTTTTGCTTAGTCTCAGGAATTTTGCGGGATGCTGGCTTGACCTGCTCTTGGTCAGTTTTCCCATCCTCAAAAAAGGTTTGACAGGTCTGCTGTTGGGGACAAATGTTGCATAGCTGAAGCTGTCGCGTGGGTGGTGGTGGCTCAAGGTCGCCCTTACCGATTGCTGGAGTGCAATGGTTTTTTATAGTTTCCCCATCTCCCCCCTTTTCCAGCTGGGCAGGTTTCCAACTCAGCCATTGGCGCATCTGTTGTAATTTATGGGGAATGAGCTGATGCACTGTATCCTCTAGCTCTTCCCAGGAATAGTAGTGTTTTTGGAATTCCGGTAAAACACAATAAACCGCTGCATCTATTGCTACTCCTTTTTTTTGGTGGAGCATGTAACTATAGAGAGCAACTTGAGCTAGGTTAGCGGATGGATCTACCGGTTGATAGGTTTTATAGTCTACGACACAATAGCGATCGCGTTCACAGTCAAAAATTAAGCTATCGAATTTTCCATTAACCTGTTGCTGGCTCCCATCAGGGAGGGTGAAGTTATAACTCAGGTCTTTTTCTTGAGCAATAAAGGTTTTTCTAATTACTTCCTCTGGCTGACAATAGCCTCGATTAGTAACTAGCAGTTGAGTCCAATGGGGAATTAGTGATTTTAATCCTTGCCACAGTTGAAGTAGGATCGAGGCTATCTCTGGATTGGTATCGATTTTCGGGAAAACAACTAACTTATACAGTAGCGCTTGGAGCTTAGAGCTAATCTGGCTTTGGTCTAGCTGACTTGCTGCTGGGGAAAATAAGGCTTGAAATTGGGAATCTTGCTGGAGTGTGTCAGTACACTTTTCACATAGCTGATGGAATACTTTCCCAATCCCTGGTGAGTCGGATGGTGGTATAAATAGGGTTTTTCCACCAAAGTGATGACTCAAATAAAATAA
>NZ_JAAHIE010000079.1:0-21427 GCF_010671945.1 Moorena sp. SIO4E2 | reverse complement strand
GGGGGCTCCAGTTGAGTGGGTTCCGGAAGTTGGGACGGTTTTTCTATACCATTTGGAGGTTTTACTTGAGCACTCCCTTCGATGCTATCCGGTGATAGTTGGGGTGGCTTTGGGGTTTGGGAAGGTAACTCTGCGGCTGTTGAATCTACCGGAACCACTAGTTTAGTAGGTTTAGTAGGTACTGCCACCTGGGTTGGTGATGCATCTACCGGAACCACTAGTTTAGTAGGTACTGCCACCTGGGTTGGTGAAGAATTGTTCACCGAGAGAGTGGTAGGCACAGACTGCACAAGCGATGCAGCGCGGTCTTGGGGAGGCAGCGCGGTCTTGGGGGTTCCCCCCATGAGCGACTGCCGTGGGTTTCCCCCACTCGCTATTGCATCAAGAACACTCTTGGTGGGTACTGCCACCTGGGTCCCGGAAGAGTGAAGCACCAAGGCAGTCCTTGGTTTTGCCTGGACAGCAATTGTTTCAGGAACCGCTGGTTCAGGTGTTTTTACGTCACTGGAATTCTGTTGAGGTGCATCCGGTAGGGACTGAATGGTTTGCCCACGGGTTGGTTTGGATACACCAATACTGGCAGTAGCAGCAATGATCGCTGCTAACAAGGGAGATAAACGCATTGTGTTGTTTGTTTTTGACACTTCCACACACCATTCCTATTGGGTCATTGGTCATTGGTAAACTCTCAGTAAGCCATTGATTACTGGTTGACGGAGGGCTAACAACTCCAGTGCCATAGGAGCAACTATTATATTAGTTATTAGTTGTCAGCCACAGTACCATGACTGAACACTTGACCTAAGCAAGCAATGCGCATGCCTGTTGTCTATTTTCGTTCGTCTGTGGTTATTTTTACCAATGTGCTAAATTTTTTTGGGTTACGGGTTAACGATGGCATCAATCCCGTCACTTGTTTTTACCCTGTCAGATCTAGTCAGAGGCTGATTAGAGTTTGCTCTCAAGAACTTTTTGTAGGACTTGCTGATAGGCTTGTTCTACATTTCCCAAGTCCTTGCGAAATCGGTCTTTGTCCATCACTCGACGCTCCGGATCAGTTTCGGCTTGGTTCCAAAGGCGGCAGGTATCAGGACTGATTTCATCGGCTAATAGTAGTTCTTCAGACGGGGTTAGACCAAACTCCAACTTGAAGTCTACTAGAGTAATGCCACACTGATAGAAGAAGTCAGTCAGAATTTGGTTAATTCGCAACGCTTGCTCAATCAGTTGCTTCAACTGCTCAGGCGTTGCTAGTTCCAGCAGTAGTAAGCGATCGCGTGTTAACAAGGGATCTCCTAAGTCGTCATTCTTTAAATAAAATTCCACTAGGGCTTTCGGGAGTACCCGACCCTCTGGTATTCCAGTTTGTTGACATAGACTACCAGCAGCAATGTTCCTGACTACCACCTCCAAGGGCACAATTTTTACCTGTTTGACCAACATTTGGTTGGGAGTAGGACGGTCAATGAAGTGTGTAGCTATGCCATTCTCTTCTAAGACTTTGAACAAATGAGATGCGATCGCACAATTTATCTCACCCTTCCCAGAAATCTGACCTCGCTTTTGGGCATTAAAGGCAGTGGCATCATCTTTAAAGTGAGTCAGTAGAATCTCTGGGTCATCGGTAGTATATAGGATTTTCGCTTTACCTTCGTAGAGTTTTTGATCAGGGGACATAATCAGTAAGATGATGGTTGACTGACAATATATTGACAGATATACCAGCCCTAAATGATTCGTAAAATATAGTGGCCACAGCCGACGCTATCGCGTTCGCTTTGGCCGTAGGCCAAAGCGAACGCCGAATCGCGCTTAAAGCAAGCCCAGCAATGATTTCAGATTTTGCATGTTTGACAACTGATTTAGGATTGCTATAGATCTTGACCAAAAATTTTGGGTTTAAAGCCCCGTCCTTCAAGGTACGGCTTTGATTTATAATTAAACCTAGCGGTTTTACGCATATATAAAAAGCGTAGTAGGTCGCTTCGGATAGCTTGAGCTCCGGAAGCAAAGTAGCAAAAATACGCGCATTTTTTATAAATGTTGAAGCCGTAGCACGACAATTGAATAAATTTCTCCCGGTGCACTTTCGCGCACCTTTCCAAACGCCGCCGGGCAGACGGTGTATGCTTGTGGAGGGTAAAGTCGTTGGACTCCCCGAGAAGCAATAATCCTCGCTGCGTGATTCAGGAGGAGTGTCAAAGATAGATTTAGCTATATCCGCGATTCATAAGGGGCTGTGTGCGCCACCTACGGGCGCACTTTATAAGCCCCCTCCCACACTAAACCAATCAACAAAAGATGTGGGGTTTATAACGGATCTAGCTAAAGTTTTTCAGCAAAGCAGAAAGCGATGCAGCAAGGGAACAGGGTACCTAACGCCGACCTGTGGGGGTTCCCACGGGTAAAACAGCGGTGCATTCACCTAGTGTCTCCAAAGGAGAATCGTGGTGTTTCGCAAACAGACACAAAACCACTCGCCCTTTGCATCAAGACAATGCCCTTGTGTTTTGGGCAGTACCGTAAAACCTGATGTCTATTACAGCAATCACAATCAGACAAAATCCGAAATTTGGTGGAGCGTGAGTTATCCTTTAATCAGTTAAGTTAAGGTTAGGTTAAAAACGTCTGGTGCAGGCAATAGCTATGGTAGATCCATCTGATTTTTTACACCCTCACAGTCCCTATCACGGTCAGTTCAAGCCAGAAAACGTGGTTTTTAACGCTAATTTACAGGAATTTGCTCAAAAAGTCAGCTACATCTGTAATCTGGAAACTGCTGGTAAGCTGCCTCCAAAAGAGGCTTACCAGCAGATTAAAAAACTCTGGAAAGAGTTGAAACAAAGCAAAAAGAGCCTGGGTATATAAAGGATGAAATACGTCATTCTTTACTTCGTGGTCATCGTGTAAACTCCATCCCAGGAATCATCAGGAGGATGATCACAATAGTTTTTAGCTCGGTTAATATGGGTCTTGACAGGCCGGTCATTTGGTTGTATATCTAGTGCATCAGTAAAATACTTGAGTGCCTGGTGAAAGTCTCGTTTGATGTAAGCATTACGCCCTGCTTGATACAAATCCAAGAACCGTTTTCTTTTATCGCTAAGGGATACGTCGGTTTTGCCAATTAATTCATAAATCCTAACCGCTTGGTTTTTACCTTTGACCCGGATTTGATCTAACTCCCGCACCACAATGCGATCGCGGCACAAATTATAGGTAGACTCACTCAAGATAATGTCGCAGCCATACTCTTTGGTAACGCTTTCGAGACGAGCACTTAGATTCACCCCATCTCCAATAACCGTATAGTCCATCCGTTTTTGGGAGCCGATATTGCCGGAAACCACTTCTCCAGAACTAATTCCCATTCCAATCCGGATTTCAGGTTGGTTGTTACGACTGCGATTGGAATTAAATTTTGCTAAGCGTGAGCGCATATCTAGAGCTGATTTGACAGCCTTCCAAGCATGATTTGGCAGGGGTAAAGGTGCTCCAAACACCGCCATCAAGGCATCTCCAATAAACTTGTCCAAGGTGCCATCATGATTGAATACAGCCTCTACCATGGTTTCAAAATACTTGTTGAGCAACGATACCACCTCTGTTGCTCCGAGATGTTCTGTTAGGTTTGTGTAGCCCCGGATATCGGAAAATAGAATTGTTACTTCTTGCTTCTTGCCCTGCATTAAGGTATCTTCCCCTAGGGCTAAGACTTGATCAGCAACCCGTGGAGTCATGTAGCGATACATGGCTGTCTTCATACGCTTCTCACGAGTCATATCTTCTAGAACCACTAACCCACCTCGCACACTTCCCTCTGGGTTGAGCAAAGGATTGACGCTTAGGTTGAGACTGCGTTCAATTTCCTGAACTTGGTATTTTGACAAATAATAAGTAGATGAAGATTCCGTGTGGGGTGTTTCATTCCAGGGTACATAAACATTCGGGTCATCCCACTTTGGCATTGCCAGCACCATCGATGGTGATCCTAAATCCCCTTGAGGAGCTTTATACAGACCAATCTTCAGAGTTTGTTCTGGCATATAATGCCGAGTCCCTGTAGCCAAGCTATCTTGCCAACGCCACTGGAGATTTTCAATCGGTACTACATCCCAGATGTATCGACCAGTGAGCTTAGACTGCCAGAATTTCCAATCGGGACTGCCTTTTCTACGATTAGGACCACCTAGGAACTTGATGGCTGCATCATTGATCATCACAATTCGTCCCTGCATGTCAGTGGAAATCACTGCGTCGGTTAGACTTTGCAGGATATCTTGCTGATATTGCTTTTCAATCAGGACCCTTTCAAACAGCTGGGCATTTTCCAGAGCTATGCCTGCCTGAATATTAAACGCCCGCATAAACTCTTGATCAGAGCTGGTAAAGTAGCCTTGGTGCTTGTTGATTAACTGGGTCACACCGATTAATTTATTTTTGGAGTTAAATACCGGCATACAAAGAATACTTTCGGTGCGATAACCGGTTTGTTTGTCAGTGGTCGGGTCAAAACGGTCGTCTTTATAGGCATCTGGAATATTGAGCGGCTCACCAGTGGATGCTACATAACCAGCAATACCTCGGTTGGCTGGTATTCGGATTTCTATGGTGTTTTGTCCATCCGCTGTAGCTACCTTACTCCAAAGTTCGTTGCGTTCTTGGCATAGCAAAAATAGCGTAGAGCGGTCCGCTTGCATTAGATCCCGAGCCTGCTCCATCACTAAACTTAGGGTTTGTTCGAGCTTCAGGCTCTTCCCCAGAGACTCAGTTGCCTTGAGCAGAGCAATCACTCCCCTTTGGTTACGAGCTGCCTGTTGAAATGATTGGCAGGCTTCGAGGATGATGCCAAGGTCGTCGGCAAAGTTCTCAAATTGCTTTTCGTTGGTACTATCGAAGGGCACACCGCCAGTTTTATTCAAAAAATTTATTACAGCAATCACCTGGTTATTGCGATTAAAAATTGGCATACACAGGAGGCTTTGGGTACGATAGCCAGGGATTTCGTCAAATTCTGGGTTAAATAGGGGATGATGGTAAGCAACTGACGTATTGAAAGACTTGCCAGTGGCAGCAACATGACCCACAACACCCTGATTGTGGGGAATCCGGCGTTCTATGGTTTTGTCCGTGTGAGGTTGGGGGATGTTTGCCCATAGTTGACCTGTGTCGGTGTCAACCATGAAAATAGTGGCTTGGTCTGCCTGTAGGACTTGACCAACTTTTAGGGTTAAAGCCTCTATAACCTGCTCTAGCCGAGTTTCCAGAGCATCATTATTGATCAGTGCGATCGCTCCCAGAAACTGTTGAAAATCAGCAGCAAAGAAATCTAACCAGCAGCTAAATTGAGGAATGGATAGGGTTTTGATGCGGTCAATTAGATGGCTGGTTTGTGAGGGTTGAGTTAACTGAGATAATGTAGCAGTAACACTACTGGTATTCGGTCTTGTCATACTTCGTCTGCTCCTGCCTTTGGAGGCGCGTGAGGGCAAGTCAACTGGGCAGATAAGAATTGCTGCGTTGATAAGTCTTCTATCGTCTTTGACTTCAAGAACATGAATTGACACCCTGGCTATAAGTAGATCTGAGGATATACCTATCCTGATTACAAGTTTGGCATATCTCTACAGTCAAAATCAGTACCCTAGGGGGTACTTTCTAGACTATAGGTTTCCCTAAAACTGTTAAGGATTGTACAATTACAATAGTTAAGTTTTCGATAAGATTTTGTAATAAAGTCAGTAAGCTCAACCCCATTACGCCCCCTGAGACCCTGAAACCCTTCCTTGACATGCTCCCTATGACTAGGCATAAACCCTTGAATTAGGCAGGCTTAATTAAGCCTTAGGTGATTAAAACTTCACACCTAACACCTAAAACCGCTACTGGTGTCAGACCTGTGGGATGCTTACCTCAATGTCGGGAGGAGGATGTGGTTGTCTATGAAGATCTCAAGATACAAAACATGGTCAAGAATCATCATTTGGCTAAGTCGATTTCTGATCCAGGTTGGTATCAATTCACCCAATGGTTAGAATACTTTGGAAAAATCTGGGATAAAACTGTGATATCGGTCAACCTCCACTTCACATCTGCCGATTGTTCTAACTGTGGTTATCGGGTGAAAACATCCCTCAGCACCCGGACTCATAAATGTCCTCGTTGTCATCTAGAAATCTGTCGTGATCCCAACGCAGCTCTCAACATTTTGAAGCGGGGATTAGAGGTTTTAGGTGTTGAGTACAACAGTACCCTAGGGCATAGGAAACTGCCGTTAATACGGAAACGCGCAGGCGTGAGTTCGACCGCTGTTGATGAAGGGAAACCTAATTCAAGAAGTTGTCTGATTGAACCTTGAATCACATATTGTGAGAATCCCCCGTTATCATCTCCGATTTAACGGGGGAGTATGTCAAGCAGCGGAAGACATGGATTCGGAAAACACGATAGTCTGGTAGTAATGTTGCAATTGGCGTGTAGCAGCTGACCAACTCCAGCGTTCAGCTTCTGCTCTAGCATTGCGGCGCAGAGTTTCCCGTTCCTGCTGTTGTGCTAAGAGACGCTGGGTTGCTGCGATCGCTCCTTGCTCATCTGCTGGATCGTATAAATACCCATTCATCCCATCCGTGACAATATCGGGAATCCCTCCAGAGTTGGCTGCTACCACAGGACAACCTGCTGCCATCGCTTCTAGTAAGACTAGTCCTAAGGTTTCTGTCCTAGAAGGAAAGATAAATGCATCAGCAGAGGCAAAGGCCGATCCGAGGGTTGTACCGGTAAGGTAACCCACGAAATGAGTCGGGGTGCCAGCAAAGTGTGCTTCTAGTTCCTTACGGTGGGGTCCATCCCCTACTAATGCTAGGCAAGCGTTGGGAATTGCTTCTAGCACTAGCTTGATCCGCTCAATTTCTTTTTCAGCAGAAAGACGGCCTACATAAAGGAGTATGGGGCTGTCTGGATTTCCTTGGGAAAGATGCGATCGCATTTGGGATGAAGCTAACTCTGGTTGGAACGTTTCCGTATCCACACCTCGCTGCCACAAGTCTACTCGCTCAACACCATGGTCTCTTAATTCCTGTACCATAGCATTAGAGGTACACAAATTCAGCTCAGCTTGATTGTGACTAACCTTAATTAACTCCCACATAACTCCTTCGAGCATACCCAATCCGTAGTGCTGGAGGTACTGAGGTAAATGGGTGTGGTAGGAGGCGACCAAGGGAATATTCATCACCTTGGCATAATACAGCCCTCCCAACCCTAATACTGCTGGGTTGACAACATGGATCAAATCTGGCTGAAACTTTTCTAATACCCCACCAATGGAGGGTCGTGGCAGGGCTAGCTTTAATTCCGGATACAGGGGTAGGGGAAAGCCAGAAACACCGTAAATTTTGGCTCCTTTGTAGGCTTTTAGTCCCCCTTCTGGGCATATAACTAGCACTTGGTCACCGTTACGCTGCAGATGTTCCACCGTGTGGCGCAACCGGGTCACGATGCCATCAACTTTGGGTAGAAATGTTTCAGTAAAAAAAGCAATTCGCATAATTAGTGATTAGTCATTAGTCATTAGTCATTAATTATTTGTCTTTGATAGTCTCTTAATCCAATTTGCTTGACCCTACTCGCTAAATGTATCAGGTTTGGGGCACTTGTTGAACATGAATTAGTTTCTAGGTATTAGACCATTGGCCATGGCGTTTAGGGATTCCAGGACGCCCTTGACTCTAACCTGATCAGTTTGGCTATAATAGTGGTTTGTATGGAACATTTTTTGACCTCAAACCGCCAAGGTAAGAGTTAATTCTTCTATAGTTCAGTAAATTCTGGAGTTGGGATCAGCACTTCTGAAGCGAAGCTAGTCCTGGGTGCAAAGTGAAATGCTCCAGCAATCGAACCCCAAACTAGTTCATCGGTTTGGGGGTCACGTCCCCTGTCAAGACTAATCAATTTTTCTTCCATTACTTCAAAGCTGCTATCGAGATAGGTTTCTTTACTATTGCGCACCACCAAGCAAGCTTTACCTGGTTCTACTTCCGCTTTGAAGCTATGACCAGTCCAGGCAACATTGAACGTGCAACCAGGAAGCTTCTCTAGCTGTTGGGCACTCAGGGATTTTAGACGTTCTAAATCACGGGAAGCTCCGTATAATAGTTTTTCATCCTGAACCTTGTAATTTTCGATTTTGATTTGCCCGTCTAGCTCAACAATCTTTAGCACCCGCACTCGGTAGGGGGTGTTGAGCATATAGTCATAGGCTTGCTCAAGGAACAAGCTACATCCATCTAGCACTGACCAAGGTAGAGGACGCATGCAGACGCGGATGTGAGCATACAATGGTGGATTCTCAAACGCCTGCTCTTGGTTACTAAAATCAGCTGCCATCCAGCGAGCTAAAGTAGCGATATCCGTAGAATGAGTCATTACCAGAAGTGTTGAACTTAGAATAGCGCGAACTTCGGATGAAGTAGTGTTTGATGCAGTTAGTATCTTTACAATACATCGTCTTGATGCAGTCGCTTATGTTTGGATTCTGCATCAAGACCAATGTAAGTATTCAGCTATCAGCTATCAGCTTTCAGCTTATCGGCTACAGATGGTGCTACTTGAAGTGCTTTTGAATAAAATAAGCTGACGGCACCTCAAGTAGCACCATCTGTAGCGCATATGCTTACAAAATCTCGAACTATTAAATTCTCCCGTTCAAGGTTTATCTTAAGCACCTCAAGTAGCGTGAGCTTTTAGCTGACGGCTGACAGCTGACGGCTGAATGCTTACAGACCAATTGCTAAAAGCTTTAGTTGACAAGCGCCCATCATTACCATGATCCGAAGTTCCCTATTCCGTATTTGCTGTCCCCAGCGCTATAGCTGATAGCTTACTGGCAAGAGCTTGGGAATACCTCTGGTTTTTTTGAGCTATTTCAAACCTTTAATCCCAAACAATAGAAACTGTGTCACCTGAGCCTCACTAAAATTGTTATCACTCACCAAAATTAAACTCTGAGTGCCATCACTCAAGCGCGGACCAAGGGTCATTCCCTCTAAATTATCTAAGTAAATCCCCAATTCACTCAAATCCAACAACAACTTTTTTTGCAGGGGCTTAATCTTGGAAATATTACCCTTGAGAGTAGAAATTTTGGTGGTATCGGTTGCTCCACCCATCACCACTTGATAAAGTTTGGCACTGAATCCAAATAAACCATAGGTACGCTCCAAACTCAGAAAATGTCCTGCGGTATCCACTGCTAATAACTCAGTCAAACCGTGAGAAAGGGTGTTAGGGGGGTCTGGCTCGAGTAAGTAAAGATGTTCACTAACCAGCATTGGAGGAGTAACGTCTCCAATCAAATAGTGCAACCAACGAATTCCCGCTGCTTGTTCGGTATCTGCTTCTGGCTGGTCTTGGTGTAGGGAGTACTCACTGGCACTAAATAAGCGAAATGACTCTTGCCCACTTGCTGCAGCTAGGCTGATCGGTTCTAAGGTCAATGCCTCAAAGCCTAAGTTATCCTGGATACCATTACTGACTGTTCCTAGGTCAGTGTCATTCGGTAGATAACGCTGGGGAATTTTTAAGTTTTGCAACTGTTGTCCTGTTGCTATATCAAACTGCCGAATGAATGGAGCAATGCCTTGATTAGTAGCCCCTTCACTAGAGATAAATACAGAATCTTTTCCAGACCAAGCAATCCCTTCTGGATCCAGGGTACCCCTTACAAAGGTCTCACCATTTTTATCTTTGAGGAAAGTGACATCTTCCACTTCTACGTTTTCAATCCCTATGTTTCCTGTATCGGTGGGATTGAAGGTTAGTTTTAGGGTGTAGAATCGAGCCGGAGCTAATCGAGAACGATCATCAGAAACAGCTAAAAAGCGATCGCGTTCCCGATCATAGGCCAATCCTGACAACCCTCCCACTACGGTATTTTTGAATTCCGTTTGGGGGAGTTGATACTCCCCTAAGAAGTTCACGGAAAGGTTGAGGAAGGTGCGTTCCTCTGCTGTGATGGCTGGTAAAAAGCTACAGGTAGTGGTCAGGCTACCCAGGAATATTATTACCACAACCCATAGCATATTTGATAGTTTTTTAGGTTTTCTTAACATTAGGTCAGTCTACCAGTACCTTAACTTACTTGTATTATTACTTGGTTCGACCAGAAGTGTTGATTGTTATAAATTAGGTCTAAAAAAAAGTACCAAGCTGTCTACTAACTATTGGTGCTATTTAAAAATTAAATTATGCTCGCGTCATGTTTTTAAAACAGTTTAAAAAACGAGTCTTGGATAGCTTAACATCTATCCCTAAAAATTACTACCCTGTCTCTTGATGCAGTCGATCATGGTGCATCTCATATTTGTAAAAAAGAAGGTAAGTGTGGGAAGTGTGGGAAGTGTGGGAAGTGTGGGAAGTATGATAATTTTATGATAATTTTGCCTAATTTAATGCATTGAGATGCACCCTTATGCGTTCTGCCCTCTGCCTTCGATACACTTTTATTATGGGTATTTAACCGGACTTGATATAAAATCCTAATGACCGAACAATTGGCAAGAAGTTGACTAGTTTACGAGATGTCTATTACAAACAGACACAAACTATTCACCAGATTGGAACCAAATCCAAAACAAACCTTGGCAAAACATCCTATCCTCTCCTGATAATGTTTGTGGACTAGTTAAAATTTCCACATCTCGATCGGGAGGATAAATTTATACTTGCTGCTGTTGGCGATTAATTAACCATCCCAGTCTTGCGCCATTATCCCTATATTCCCTCATTTTGGCCTGTGTCTTTTCCAGGGAATAACTGGGAGACATTAATTCAACCACAAAATCGGGGCACAAAGGAGCAAATCTTTCTTTTTCCGCTTGAGTCAAAGCATTCCACCGTTCAATTTTCACCCAAGACGCATCTGGAGAGCGCTCTGCACCCGAGGAAAGTTTGAAACCACCGGAAGAGTCAAAGGATTTTCCTAGCTGATTTTGGCGACTCCAAGCTCTTAACTGATACGTTAGATCAGCATTGCGTACGCTAGTTTTGCTACCCGTAGGTGGCATAATAATTAATTATCCTTTAGCTGTACGCTCGAATCTCAAGTCACGGTTAGTTTGACAAAGCTGAAAAAATTGCTTGTCAGTTAAGTCAATAATTAATTCGAGCCTAGCCGGTAAACTGACGGTATTAGGGTTCATCTTATCAGTTTAGATAGTAGCAATAGTTTTCTCAATTATAGTATAGCGCTTTTTAAGCTAGTAAGGTACATTTTTTTTGGTTTTAGGAAGCATGGAGCTAAGGCCGTGGGCCACGCTTTCGGGCTTTGCCCGACCCTGCGCAAACGCCAACGGAGCTTCGGAGCAGTAAAGTTATAAGAGGGAAAATGTAAAAAAAAATTGTACTTTATTATGCTAAAAAAAACGATATTTTATATCATCCATACAGACACGGTTTTAAAGGGATATTAGCTTAGTCCAATCATCGTGTAAAATCCCAAGGATAAGCATAAGACAGTTGGGGGTTTCAATGCTCTGTTAAACTAAATTTTTATTCTCTGTAACAGGGTATAAAAATCAACATTAAACGTTCAAGATACCAATTTTTTTTTTAGGCATTTTTAATTTAAGCTGTTGCGCATTTAAATTGGATATTATTCAGTTAGCAAAAAACCTTCAAACCCTCTCCAATGCTCCCATTACCCCCTTACTAAGGGCAGGGCTGTTTCATTCTTTGGGATAAATTGTCAGGTCAATAAGCGTGAAAGGGATGAAACCTTGAAGAGGGTAGCCTTATTACAAAAACTTAAACCTGTTGCCCATAACCTGCCGACCATAAATGCTACCCTCAACTACTGTAACTTCAAGGGAAGTGGGGTGCTGGGGAGAGGATATTTTTAAGGTGAAAAATACCTAAGGTGCGCTTGACCCATTAAGAATTAAATTCGCGCTATAGGTGCGCGCCAAGGGCGATTTACTCGCCCTTGGGTCGCACCTTCGGGTCGCACTTTTTATTAATAAAAATTCCCCACGGTGCGCGTTCACACCGCTATCTCCCTATCTCCCTATCTCCCTATATCCCCACCAATCACATTTTAGTCCGACAATGAAACAGCCCTGGCTTACTAAGGGGGGTTAGGGGGAATTGATGCTCCCCTGCTGTCAGAACCATGGAATTTAAATGAAGACCAGCTTAAGGCTCTGCCTTGATATCTGGAAATGGTGACAAATCCTGAAAAAAATGGTTATAATATCCCTGTGAAGACAAAACATTGATTAACCCTAACAGGTTGATTAACCTTGAGGAATTTACTTAGAATTGCAGAGGTGGTCTATTCTCTATAAGTAGATTTACGGTTACGGCGGTCAACTCAGCAATTCTATAATCCCATCAGTTATTTAAGGGCAGTAAGGCAATGTATAAGAATTGCGTAATTGACATTAACTCCAAGCCTAATAAGGTTGATAGCGTTTGGCGTCTAGCCGAAACATTATCTGTAGAGGAAAAGGCTGAATTGATTGAGCGCTTGCTTGACCAAGAATCGGGGTTGATTGTGCTTTCAGCAACTACCCACTTCGCTGATTATATCCTGGCCCAGATGAGTCTTTTGTCATCAGAGGGCTTGGTGTACGTATTCAGGAAAGTTGCGGCTCAGCTGTCTAGCAAAGGGAATGGTTTGTAGATTGTTATCATTAATCACCCAGAATTTCCAGTTTGTTATTTGTTGTTGGTGGTTAGTAGGGGCGAACAGTTGTTGGCCCCTACAGTAGTTAGTAGAGATCAAGACACTCTGACTAACGACTAACCACTAACTTCTTTGAGTAAGTGACCAGCATTCAACCAGATTTGATGTAACCTCTACATAGACATACTCCAGCCGCACTGGCTGACGAGCAATGGAATCGAGGGGAATCCCATCAAAACAAGCAATAATATCCTTCAGGTCTAAAGACTCTGGTAGCCAAAAGGCTAAATCATTTCCATAGCGGCGATGAGTAAACCCTAATTCTTGGGCACGAGCGATCGCTTGTTCTTCTTGAGGGGTATCTACTACTACAATTTCTTGAGCGGGAATCTTTTGCCGTAACTCAAGCAAACTCCCCTCTGCTACAATCCGTCCCTGTTTAAGAATACCAATTCTCTGGCAAACACGTTCTGCTTCATCAAGGGAATGAGTCGTCAGCAAAATAGTAATTCCCTGGCGCTGAAGACGTCGAATCAAGTCCCAAATTTCATATCGGGCTTCAATATCTAAGCCTGTGGTAGGCTCATCTAAAATAAGTAATTTCGGCTGATGCACTAGAGCCACAGCAATATTCATCCGTCGCTGCATCCCACCACTGAGGGTTTCCACCGGACTTTTTGCCCGCTCTAATAAATTTACTGCAGCAAGGGCAGCGTAAACTTGTTTAGAGCACTGCTGAGCATCTAAACCATACAGACGAGCAAAGAAATACAAGTTTTCTTGACAACTAAGGGTTTGATACAGTAAATTCTCTTGGGGGGCAACCCCAATCAGCTTTTTCGTTGCCTCGGACACTGGTTGGTTATTGATTGCGATCGCACCACTATCCGCTCGTAGTAAGTTACAGATGATATTGATAGTAGTTGTCTTACCTGCACCATTGGGTCCGAGTAAACCATATATTTCTCCCCCTGGAATATTTAGGGTTAAATCCCGCAGAACGTTTCGATTACCGTAAGACTTATTTAATTTATGGATATTTAGCACTAGTTAAACCTTCAGCAATACTAAGGCAATTTAATCAGACTTTTTTTACGCGGGGACGTACAAGTCGAAAGCCCCGTGTTTTTAAACCGGGGATGAAGACTCACAGCGACTAAAGTCGCCTAGAAAAATAAGCGTAGGTTTCCGGAATCATTGGAAAAGATGATATAGTCTAATATTAGGTACAGGCTGAAAAACCGTTGGCTCAGACGGGAGAGAGACCCGCAACTGATTGACCACAAAGTAGTAATGCCTAGAGGGCAGGGAGAATCCTCTTTAAAAACCCAATCGTCAACTAGCAATTGGCGTGTGAACCCAGGAAAAATCACTTTTTAACAACAAGGTACGGTGGGGCACACCGGAACCTGGGGAAATGGTTAAAGTACCCGTTCGCGTAGCGTCGGCTTTGCCGATACGCCTAAGGAGAACTGCCCTCTGGGTCTGTCGTGAATCGACTAGGAATTTGGCACAGCGGATTCTTGGTTTGAGTACTGTCCTGTTTTTGGCGGCGTCAAAGATGGAACACGACGGTTTAAGGTGGCTCGTTGATCTAGGAATCCCCGTCTCGCGATTAGCGGGGAGTGTCAAGATAATCGGATGATTTTATAGGAGTACTAGGGTAAGCATTCAGCTATCAGCGGTCAGCTATCAGCTAATGCTTCACAGGCTTCTAGCCTGTGAAGCATTAGCTGATAGACTTTTCCCCAGACTTTCAATTCTCATTAATCTCGAACTATTAAATTCTCTCGTTTTAGGTTTATTTTAAGCTGAACGCGTAGCGTGAGCTAAAAGCTCACGGCTGACGGCTGACGGCTGAACGCGCACGCGTGCGCGTAGCGCATATGCTTACCTACTAGGTAATAGATAACTGACCCGACTATACTTGAGTTTATTTCTTTGTGCAAACCTCCTCATTTTTCAATAGTTTAAACTAAGTTACCCTGCACCAAACTCCCGTGGGTAATCACAATCTCCTCTCTACCTGAACCATCCCCTGGTATGACAACCATCCGACTATCACCATCACTGAGGCAAAGCCAAACAAAAACCAGAAATGGGACTCGATTTCCACCAAACCCTTGCCATCAGCCCATACTCCCAGCAAGGCTTCGTTCATATGATAAATTGGGTTAAACTTAGCGATTTCCAGTAACTGTTCCGGAAACAAAGCAGTTGGTAAAAACGCACCCCCCAAAATTAATAGAGGTACACCGAAGGTTCCCACTAAGGCATTAACGTCCTCAGTCCGCCGCGCTAATTGAGTTCCCAGAAAAAATCCCACTCCCACATAAGCAATAATACTCAGGACAATAATCAATACCCCTAACAACACCGAACCTTGAAACCTTGCCCCCAAAAATGCTGCTATGGTATAAACCACTAAGGCTTGACCTGTACCAATGCAGCTGTGAGCCAAAAAAATTCCTAAGAAATAGGATATGCCGCCTAATGGAGAGAGAAATAAACGCTTGAGCATTTGCTGTTCTCGTTCTGAGACTACCGTTGCGACGCTACCCCCTAAGCAGCTAAAAAACAAAGCAGCACCGACAATAGTAGTTGGGGCAGCACGTTCAAATGCTTCAGCGGTTGATAGCTGAGCCTGTTCTGCCATAATTAAACCGTTGAGAAATAGCACAGTAATTGGAAAAATACTCCAAAATAATAGGCTACGCTGCCTTCGCCATAGTTCAATCAAGATTCGCTGTGCTACAGCCCAGGTTTCCCGCCAATATTTTATAATTATCCTGTGTATCATTTTTCATGTGGTAATTGTTACTTTAAACTTTAAACTTTAAACTTTAAACTTTAAACTTTAAACTTGAACCCTAGATTTTATCTTTAAATTACCGATCGCCTATCGATTACAAACAGCGTATCAAGGTCTCTGAGATAATAAAGGGCAAAGCAAGCTGCTAACATTGGCCAGGCTGCAAAAAATAGCAAGTTCGGATCATTAAAGGGGCTTATATATTGGTTATAGGATGAGAGAGTTGATCCCCCATGAAATACTAATACGCTACCATAAGTAAATCGTTTTTTCCACCCTATTAAAAAACTGATGATGATGACTAGCTGGATAGCGCCAATAATAATAAAAATGCTGTTACCGAGTCCACTAATAAAGTAAAAGTTTTCATAGACCGCAGCTGCATGTTCAGGACGCACGAATTTATCGATTGTCCACATCAGCATTACTATAAAAACACTGAGGCGCAGTAGAAACAAAACTAGGGGAATTCGATTAGATGCTCTCATGGTAGTTTCAGAAGTAATAGATCGGAGGTAATAGATTCCATAAAAGAATGATAGATCAGATTATATCTGGTAGCGTTGTTATGTTATACCTAGGCTTGACAATAGCTATGGTAAGCATTCAGTTATCAGCCGTCAGTCGTCCCTACTATGAATCCATGACTTCCGTGACAGAGTATAGTTCCTAAAAGAGGTTGAAGGTTGAAGGTTAAACAGGTTGAAGGTTAAACAGGTTGAAGGTTAAACAGGTTGAACGCGATCGCGTGGCCAAAAGCCAAGGTTAAACAGGTTGAAGGTTAAACAGGTTGAACGCGATCGCGTGGCCAAAAGCCAAGGTTAAACAGGTTGAAGGTTAAACAGGTTGAAGGTTAAACAGGTTGAAGGTTAAACAGGTTGAAGGTTAAACAGGTTGAAGGTTAAACAGGTTGAAGGTTAAACAGGTTGAAGGTTGAAGGTTAAACAGGTTGAACGCGATCGCGTGGCCGAAAGGCCAAGGTTTAATAACCACCTAACCGCTAACCTGTAACCGATAACCGATAACCTGTAACCGATAACCGATAACCTGTAACCGATAACCGATAACCTGTAACCGATAACCGATAACCGGTAACCGATAACCGGTAAAATATAACCAGATTGCGATCGCATTTCCTAAAATTCTGCTAATATCATTCATTGAAGGTAAATTAACCAGCACCCTTAATCATAAGGATTGGTCAACAGCTCAAATCCTTGATCGT
This sequence comes from Moorena sp. SIO4E2, assembly GCF_010671945.1. Taxonomy (NCBI): domain Bacteria; kingdom Bacillati; phylum Cyanobacteriota; class Cyanophyceae; order Coleofasciculales; family Coleofasciculaceae; genus Moorena; species Moorena sp. SIO4E2. The sequence goes on along the minus strand of NZ_JAAHIE010000079.1, from coordinate 4,708 downwards.
ATCACCATTACCGATTCAAATCTCTCGGAAACCGCAAAGCACCTAAAGTAGCCTGGCCTTTTGGCCATCCCTGCTACTTGATCCGATTAGCTAACAGCTACCGCTAGCATCTACTAAAACCATCCTGATACCAGGGAATTTCTACCGTAAGTACTACCGTATGTCATTTAACTGTGACATGCTCCCTCTTAAGAGGAAAATCAACAGGAAAAAACTACCCTCTTAATGGCCTAGTCATACCCAAATTCCCTAATGACCTGCCAGTATGATCTGCTGTCTTAATCCTGATTGCCAGAATCCCATTAATCCGGATGATAACCAGTTTTGCCAAAGCTGTGGTAACAAACTAGTACTCCTGAAAAACCGCTATCGTCCGATTCGACCCATCGGAGATGGGGGATTTGCCAAAACTTATTTGGCAGAAGATAGGGACAAATTGGATGAACAGTGTGTGATTAAGCAGCTAGCCCCCCAAATTGAGGGAACAAAGGCACTCAAGAAGGCACGAGCATTATTTGACCAAGAGGCAAAACAATTGCAAAGGCTGGGACAACATCCCCAAATCCCTACTTTGCTAGCTTACTTTGAAGAAGATCAGCGCTTATATTTGCTCCAAGAGTATATCGAGGGGAAAACCTTAGAGCAAGAGTTGGCAGAAGCAGGACCGTTCAATGAAGACAAGATTAAGGATGTTTTATTTGAACTGCTAACTATTCTCAAGTTTGTCCATCAACAGAAGGTGATTCACCGAGATATTAAACCAGGTAATATCATTCGCCGTCCTGCTGCGGCTCAAGGATCTGAAAAAAAGAGTCAGCTAGTACTAATCGATTTTGGGATAGCCAAGCAATTGAGGGCTACGGTAATGGCTAATATCACTGGCACCACTATCGGTTCCTTTGGCTATGTGCCTATGGAACAAATGGAGGGAGGTAAAGCCTATGCTGCTAGTGATTTATACAGTTTGGGCACGACGTGCTTTCATTTGCTGACCAATGTTCATCCTTGGGATTTGTGGAAGAAACAAGGCTATCGCTGGGTAAATAGTTGGCGAAAGCATTTAAAGCAACCGGTGAGTGAAAAATTGTGGTGGATAATGGATCGGCTGCTCCCAGAAAGCTATCAGCACCGTTATCAGTCTGTAGACCAAGTTTTGGAGGTGTTGGAGCTTCAGTCTGCGCCCTCTGCTAATCCCTCTCAATCAACGTCTAATTATCACGAGTCTTTTCGGAATTTTTTAACGTCATTCAGACAAAATGACCAGTTAAAAAAACAAGTGATGATGGGAGGATTTTATTTATTATCTCTAGGATTAATTACTCAAGGATATGGATATTTTCGGTATCAAACCTTTCCCTCTAATCTAAGTTTTTTGATTGCTGGTTTACCCAGCAGTACCTACCTCAAAACTACTCTGAGTGGACACTCTAACTCAGTGCGTTCTATTGCTGTTAGTCCTGATAGTCAATATTTGGTAAGTGGTAGTAATGATCATACTATAAAAATTTGGGATTTGCCGAAAGGTGAGTTAGTCAGAACCCTTAATGGCCATGATGGTAATGTTTATTCCGTCGCTATTACTCCTGATGGAGAAACTATTGTTAGTGGTGGAGATGACAACACTGTAAAGATTTGGAATTTGAAAACGGGTCAGCTAAAAAAGAATCTCACTGGTCATCAGGGTTTTATTAGTTCTGTTGCGATTAGTTCTGATGGACAAACGTTAGTAAGTGGAAGTTATGACCAAACTATCAAAGTTTGGAATTTACCGACGGGTAAGCTTAAACAAACCTTAACGGGGGAAACGAATTGGGTTAGTTCGGTGGTGATTAGCCCTGATGGCAAAACGTTAGTTAGTGGTAATGGGGGCAATACGATCAGAATTTGGGATTTGGATACAGGTAATCTAAAAAAGACCCTCACCGGTCATAGAGATTCCGTTGTTTCTATAATCATTAGTCCTGATGGTAAAACATTATTTAGTAGTAGTCTAGACCGTAATATTAAGATTTGGGATTTAACAATTGGTGAATTAAAAAATACCTTGACTGGACATATATACTATGTTCATTCTCTGGCGATTAGCCCAGATGGTAAAACCTTGGTTAGTGGTAGTGCTAATAATACCATTAAGGTTTGGAATTTAGAAACGGGTGAGTTGAAAAATACCCTCACTGGTCATACAAACTGGGTGAGTTCTCTGGCGATTAGTCCCGATGGAAAAACCTTAGTCAGTGGGAGTAGAGATGATAGTATTAAACTTTGGAAGTTGCCTTAATTTATGACAGTAAGCTGGTGTTAATTTAAAATTTTAGGTTATGAGAGCAAGGGAACAGGGAGCAGGGAGCAGGGAGCAGGGGTAAAGAGTTTTATTTTTTTGATAACTAAATAATATCTAATTGAAATGCACAACAGCTTAAAGGATAAAGTGTAAAGTCTAAGCTGTAAACTGTAAAGTGTAAACCGTTAATAAAATTTAAATGCATACCTGGCACTGGCACACTTGGAACAATTTGCCCTATTTAACGAGTAGCCTATTGAAGCAATGGAATCACGGCTTCTTTTCCTCAGCATTTTCTCCCCGTTCTCCTGAAGAAATGGTCGATGTACTCCAGCCTGATGCCCAGGTGTATCGAGTTAAACAGGTCCACGGCAATACAGTACTGACTCCTGGGGAAATTGAAAGTACCCAAAACGGTGAGCCAGACTCCGATAAACCACCGGCTGATGGTATTATAAGTGAGGAAGCTAACCAAGGTGTTTGGGTTTGTACGGCAGATTGTACGCCCTTACTGATTGGGGATATCGAAACGGGACAGGTAGCAGCAATTCATGCGGGCTGGCGGGGTACTGCTCAACGGATTGTTCCTAATGCGATCGCACGATTGCTAAACAATGGTAGCCGTAAAGAAAATTTACGCATTGCTCTCGGTCCAGCAATTACAGGGGAATGCTATCAGGTATCAGAAACGGTGGCGGCTGAAGTGGGAGCTAGTATTGTATCTACTGATCAAGGGAATACCACTGAATCAATTATGGGGGTTTTGCAGCAGCTAGACGACTCCCCAATATTAGAGGACCCGAAACCCGGACGAGTACGCTTGGATGTGCGGCGAGTGAATGTCTTACAGTTGGAACAATTGGGCATTGATTCAGAACAAATTGCGATCGCACCCCACTGCACTTACTCTGAACCGGAGCGTTTTTTTTCCTATCGCCGTAATCAACTCAAGAAAGTTCAGTGGTCTGGTATTATTAGCTATTGAAGCGTAAGCTATCAGCGTGTCGCGTATCAGCTATCAGCTAATGAACTACAGATTGTGCTACTTGATGTGGTTATGGGCTATTAGGAAGCTACACCGAACAGCTTTTTAATAAGCCATGCAGAGGTGCGACCCGTGGCGAATTTAATTCGCCTACGGAAAACGCACCATTACCGACCTGCGGGGGTTTCCCCCACTCGGGCTTTGCATCAAGAAAACAAGTAAGCATTCGAATAATGCTGAGTTATGGAAAGCACCTCAAGCAGCTTGATCCAAAGGCTGACGGCTGACGGCTGACGGCTGAATGCAACGGAACCGGTACGACAATAGCAAAGAAACGTCCTTAAGTTCATGCCACGCACCCCTAGATTAACGTTTGACCGGGGAACTCTGATTTTGCATCCACCACCGAGGGGTAAAGCTTGGGTGGAGTATGCGACTTGGGATGATCGGGTAGAAAAGTTTCGGATTAGAGGAATTCACTATCGTCCTCTGGTAGAAAGCTTACTCAGAGACAAGGTTGATTTTATTGATGATGCTAGGGAATTTGTGCCTCTGCCACTAGTATCTAGTTTTGAGATGGAACCTTATCCCCATCAACTGGAAGCTCTATTGGCATGGAAGCAAGCCGGTCGTAAAGGGGTAGTGGTGCTACCAACAGGAGCAGGTAAGACTTATCTGGCACAGTTGGCAATGCAAGACACTCCTCGTAGTACCATAGTTGTGGTACCAACCCTAGATTTAATGCACCAGTGGTATGCTCAACTGGAGGCAGCCTTTCCAGATGTGGAGGTGGGAGTGTTGGGGGGTGGTTCTCGCGATCGCACGCCTATCCTGATCGCCACCTATGATAGTGCCACTATTCATGCGGAAACCTTAGGGAATCGGTACGCTTTGGTGATTTTTGATGAGTGTCATCACTTACCTACGGATTTTTATAAGGTGATTGCAGAATATGCGATCGCACCCTATCGGTTAGGATTGACAGCAACCCCAGAACGCTCCGATGGCCGTCATTGGGATCTTAATGGTTTGATAGGACCAGAGGTTTATCGGAAAAGCCCTGATCAATTGGCGGGTTTGGCACTAGCTGACCATAAGGTAATTCAGATTAAGGTGAAGCTTTCCCAAAAAGAACGCGATCGCTATAATTCTTGCATGGCGTTGCGCAATGATTTTTTGCGGACATCCAACATTCATCTCGGGAGTATTAAAGGTTGGCAGCACTTTGTGATGGCAAGTGCGCGATCGCAAAGCGGACGCCGTGCCATGTTAGCTCACCGGGAGGCCAAGGAAATTGCTTTGGGTACCGATGGAAAATTAAGGATTTTGCTAGATTTACTGGCTCAGCATTACCCAGAGAAGATGTTAATTTTTACCAATGGTAATGCTACACTTTATCGCATTTCTCAAGAGTTATTGATTCCCGCGATTACTCATCAAAC
>NZ_JAAHIE010000789.1:1886-2816 GCF_010671945.1 Moorena sp. SIO4E2 | reverse complement strand
ACTGGAGTCCAGACTGCTACCTTTCTCAGCGGTCAGCGGTCAGCGGCCAGCGGTCAGCGGTCAGCGGTCAGCGATCAGCGGTCAGCGGTCAGCCGTCAGCGGTCAGCCGTCAGCGGTCAGCGGTCAGCCGTCAGCGGTCAGCCGTCAGCGGTCAGCCGTCAGCGGTCAGCCGTCAGCGGTCAGCGGTCAGCCGTCAGCTGATAGCTGACCGCTGTTCGCGTAGCGTGCGAAGCGCGATCGCGTAACCAACCAAAATCCCGAGGGTGTGTTAGCAATAGAGTAACCCACCAAAGTCAGTACGTAAGCATTCAGCTATCAGCTAATGCGCGTAGCGCAATCGGTGCTTTTGAATAAAATAAGCTGACGGCAATAAAATAAGCTGAGGGCTGAGGGCTGACGGCTGAATGCTTACGTCAGTACTGCTAAAAAAACCCATGTCTCAAACCATTTTAAAACCCAAAACTACAATTCCACCCCTCGAAAACGGTGATCAACTTACTCAGGTTGAATTTGAACAGCGTTATGAACAAATGCCTGATGTCAAAAAAGCGGAATTAATCGAAGGAATTGTTTATATGGCATCACCCTTAAGAATGACCCAACATGCTAATCCCCATGCTCGTATTATGACTTGGTTAGGTACATATTGGTCAGCTACACCAGGGGTAGAAGTGGGAGATAATGCGACTGTACGTCTAGATGCCGACAATGAACCTCAACCGGATGCTTTACTAAGACTAACGGTAGATGGACAATCAAGGATTAGTGAAGACGGCTATGTAGAAGGTGCGCCAGAATTAATCGTAGAAATAGCAGCCAGTACGGCCTCTATTGATTTAAATGATAAATTAAAAGCTTACCGACGTAATCAAGTTCAAGAATATTTAGTTTGGCGGGTTTATGACGGAGAACTTGATTGGTTTCGGTTAA
>NZ_JAAHIE010000789.1:0-1786 GCF_010671945.1 Moorena sp. SIO4E2 | reverse complement strand
GTAGAAATAGCAGCCAGTACGGCCTCTATTGATTTAAATGATAAATTAAAAGCTTACCGACGTAATCAAGTTCAAGAATATTTAGTTTGGCGGGTTTATGACGGAGAACTTGATTGGTTTCGGTTAAGGGAAGGAAAATATATTAAACTAAACCCGAATGATAAAGGCATTATCTGTAGTGACTACTTCCCTGGGTTATGGTTAGCCCAAGATGCTTTACTTACCGGAGACTTAGGCCAAGTATTAGCCATTTTACAGGAGGGATTAAAATCACCGGAACATGAAAACCTAGTTAAGAAATAGGTAAGCATTGAGCTATCAGCGGTCAGCGGTCAGCGGTCAGCGGTCAGCGGTCAGCTGATAGCTGATAGCTTACTACGCTAAAAGCTAACGCACCAAAATCCAGAGAGTGCGAAGCGCGATCGCGTAACCAACCAAAGTCCCGAGGGTGTGTTAGCAATAGAGTAACCCACCAAAGTCAGTACGTAAGCATTCAGCTATCAGCTATCAGCTATCAGCTATCAGCTTTGGGCCTGTGGCCACGCTACGGGAACAGATTATCCCCATAGCGCACGCTACTGTTCGCGCAGCACCTCAAGTAGCGCAATCGGTGCTTTTGAATAAAATAAGCTGACGGCAATAAAATAAGCTGAGGGCTGAGGGCTGACGGCTGAATGCTTACGTCAGTACTGCTAAAAAATGCCATGTCTCAAACCATATTAAAACCAAAAAATCAAATTCCACCTCTTGAAAGTGGAGATCTACTAACTAGGCAAGAATTTGAACAGCGTTATGAACAAATGCCTGATGTCAAAAAAGCGGAATTAATCGAAGGAATTGTTTATATGGCATCACCCTTAAGAATTACCCAACATGGGGAACCCCATGCTTCTATTGTAACATGGCTTGGTGTCTATAAAGCTTCTACTCCTAATGTTCAACTAGGCGATAATTGTACAGTTAGACTTGATGCCGACAATGAACCTCAACCGGATGCTTTACTAAGACTAACGGTAGATGGACAATCAAGGATTAGTGAAGACGGCTATGTAGAAGGTGCGCCAGAATTAATAGTAGAAATAGCAGCCAGTACGGCCTCTATTGATTTAAATGATAAATTAAAAGCTTACCGACGTAATCAAGTTCAAGAATATTTAGTTTGGCGGGTTTATGACGGAGAACTTGATTGGTTTCGGTTAAGGGAAGGAAAATATATTAAACTAAACCCGAATGATAAAGGCATTATCTGTAGTGACTACTTCCCTGGGTTATGGTTAGCCCAAGACGCTTTAATTACTGGAGACTTAGCCCAAGTATTAGCCATTTTACAGGAGGGATTAAAATCACCGGAACATGAAAATCTAGTCAATAAATTGACCGATAAGGGGAAGGTTGACTAAAACAAGAGGCAATAGGTAATGGGTAATAGGTAATAGGTAATAGGTAATAGGTAATAGGTGGCACAGTAACGCACCAAAGTCAGTACTATTAACGCAAGAGGCAAGAGGCAAATGGAAGAAAACAGCTCTTTTTTAGGGACAGGATGGAGTTTCCCCCCTACATTTAATGGGGATACAGGAACGGTGGAGATGGTTTCTGATCAGGAAGATATTGTCCAAAGTCTGGAAATTATCCTGTCAACCCGTCCAGGGGAACGGATTATGCAGCCTGATTTTGGTTGCGAATTGAGTCAGTTTCTGTTTGAGGAAATTACTCAAGGGTTAATTACGGGAATAAGAGGCACGATTTCTGATGCTCTGTTGAACCATGAGCATCGTATAGATGT
>NZ_JAAHIE010000788.1:0-2767 GCF_010671945.1 Moorena sp. SIO4E2 | reverse complement strand
CATTTGTATGTTAATTTTATTAGGAGTAGGGTGCGTTAATGAAATGTAACGCACCATTTGTATGTTAATTTTATTAGGAGTAGGGTGCGTTAATGAAATGTAACGCACCATTTGTATGTTAATTTTATTAGGAGTAGGGTGCGTTAATGAAATGTAACGCACCATTTGTATGTTAATTTTCGGTGCATTACGCTTACGCTAACGCACCCTACTTGATCTACTTGATCACTTAATCACGGTGCGTTACGCTTACGCTAACACACCCTACTTGATCTACTTGATCACTTAATCACGGTGCGTTACGCTTACGCTAACACACTACTTGATCACGGTGCGTTACGCTTACGCTAACACACCCTACTTGATCACTTAATCACTTAATCACGGTGCGTTACGCTTACGCTAACACACCCTACCACTATTTAATATATTTCTAACTTCAGTTAAAAACGCCAAGCAATTAAAATTCCCCTGACCTCTCATATGATTAAACAAGGACAAAGCCCCAACGGAATAATCCCCAATCAGATTTTCGTAAGGGTCTAACTTAAAGCTAATCTCTCTTGCCTTCTGGTATCGCCAAAAGTGAAACAGACTCAAATACTGAACTATGTCTTGTTTCAGAGGAGTATCATACATCAAACCATTGCGAATATCTTGATCATCCAGTATCCCCTCATAGATATTCAACAACGTCGCATAAGAAATCACTCCATTATAATTGCGCTGCTCCCCTGGCACCTCAATGCCATTAAAAAGATTAAAAAACACCACCGATTGCTTACTTTCCTCTGCCATTAATTTAGTCAACTTCTCCGTATCCTGAATATACAACGAACTGGCCCCAATTTTTTTTAGCTTTACCACATAGTACTTATCAAAAAATATTGGATAGATTTTGATATCCTTATGCTCCCCTTTTAAAGCACGGATAACATCCTTGGACATAAAGAATAATCCATCATCATCCTGAGACTGAGTCATATGTAAAGTACTGGTATAGGGAGCCTTAGCCACATAGATAAAATGTTTGTATCCGTTTTTATCATAAAGCTTGGTAACTTGATCAATTACAACCGTTGGTTCCTGAAACAATCGTTGGTGGTCATAATTACCAGAGAAAGTGGTCAGTAACTGTAACCTGACTGCACCATCATTTCGACGGATTACTCCCACCACTTCTCCCATCAAGTTCGATCGTTTGTGCCGACTCCCCCATTTGCTATCACTTTCCCGACTGGAAACTACAATAATTGCTAACTTCTCCAATGGCTGATAGCCTTGGGGATAGTGTAAGGGCTGATTGAAACGAAACCTTTTCGGCAATACCGAGTAGAGAGAGGTCATCACATTAGGAATTTTATAAGAACTTAAATCCCTGATATCAATTCCTTGAGTATTCGACCGATGTTTCTGATTCAGTAAATGAGACAATACCATACACAACGATAGCAAAAATTTTTCGATGGGAGCCTCATCCTCCTTATTACTCAGATGCAATCGTAAAATCGGAATAAATAAACGCTTTTGCTCCTGCAACAGCAGTCTCAAACAGATATAAGCCAGCAAAGCAAAAGTAAACCGATAAACAAAAGCCCCTTGGGAGTCTAAAGGATTATTCTTGTCTATTTTATAGGGAAACAGCATTAACTTATGCTGCTTAAAACACTGGTTGTATATGTCTGTAGCCCTATTGTCTCTTGGTACCAATAGTATCGGGAGCGCTTTAATCCCAGTGATGTCATCATACTCCATACTGAAGGATTGCTGCTCATCCTCAGCACAATAGCGAATATCACTAATTCTGATATTCGCTTCCAGACTACAAACCGAATCTCCGCCAGCATTTGCCTCTCGAATCGATAGATACTTCAGAACGTTTTTGGGATTACCTCCCAAAACCTCCTTAAACAAAGTCTGCCTAGTCTGAATATTACTAATATCGTTTTCTAAAATGCCTTTTTTTACAGAAATATGGAGAGGATACCCTGGGCTTGATAACCTAGTCTTGTATTTTATAGTATTTGTCAAACAGTCTTTTAGCTGATCAATTTTAGACTGAACATTATACTTATCGAACCCTTTGATGATTCCTCTAAACATGTCCTGCTTCTCACTGTCCTTCGATTCTCGTAGCCTGGGCAAAACCTTTTCCTCAAAGGCATTAATAGGATCGTACTTTAGGTCAGACGTAGGAGTATAGCCGGGATCAGAGGGGTCATTACCAGCAAACACAAAGTAGTACAAAAACACAATAGTCAAAACTTTTCTAGCAAAAGCTTCTCGTTTTGAAACATCTTTCAGTAACTCTTGATGCTCCTGACTATCGGGATTAATCAGATTAAGCGAATACTCAAAAACCCGTTTACTACCATGAGCATGAACCTTACCATCCAACTTGAGCTTAAGTCCAAAAATAAACTGTAATTCTCCCCACCCTTCATCGGTACTTTCTCCCAAGTATCCCTCTATTATCGGAATAATTGGCAACCGATTAAAGGCATCTGCCCTCGAAAAAACGTCTCTGTAGTTAACCGATACCTCAGCATAATTAACCAAGTACTCCCCATCTGCCTTATTGATATCATTGATGTAGTGATTAATCAGCTTAAGTCGGCGAATCAAATCCTCCAGATAGATAGCAGCTTTAGCATTACCAGGACTAGCACTAGTATTAATCGCTCTTTTAAGAATCTCTAAGTAATGAATCTGGGCTTGTTTCTTAAGTTGACCAAGGGTTTCCGTATCCGCAATGTGCTTCAGTCGG
>NZ_JAAHIE010000787.1:0-2819 GCF_010671945.1 Moorena sp. SIO4E2 | reverse complement strand
GTATTACAGATCCGGGCTTACTACGTACAGTTAACCAAGATGACTACTACATAGACCCGGACGGTCGCTTCTTTATTGTTGCCGACGGCATGGGTGGTCATGCCGGTGGACAAGAGGCAAGTAAAATCGCCACTGAGGCGATTAAGACTTATTTGAATAAGGATTGGAACTCTCAAACCCCTTCTGATGAGTTACTAGAACAAGCGATCTATCAAGCCAATCAGGCTATCCTCAACGATCAGCAAACTCATCCAGAACGGTCAGATATGGGAACCACTGCCGTAGTGGTGATGTTCCGTCAAGACCAGTGTTGGTTTTCTCATGTAGGAGATTCTCGCCTCTATCGGTTCCGAAATTCTAAGTTAGAGAAGATTACAGAAGACCACACCTGGGTAGCCAGAGCCGTTAAGTTGGGAGAACTGACAGCTAAACAGGCTCGGATGCATCCCTGGCGTCATGTTCTGTCTCAATGTCTAGGCAGAAAGGATTTACCTAAAGTCGATGTCTATCCGATAGAGGTTAAATTATGCGATCGCCTTTTGCTTTGTAGCGATGGACTTACCGAAGAACTTTCCGATGAATTGATTGCTTCCTCTCTCCAAGAGAGTTCAAGTATTGATCAGGCTCTGGTTATCCTGGTTGAAGCGGCTAAAGAGCAAGGCGGTAGGGATAACATTACTGTGGTTATTGTAGAGATTGGGGAAAGGATGAAAGGTGTTGGATGAAAAGTCTTGGGTGAAGGTGCGTTATTAACACACCCTAGAGGTAGAGTTATTTCGTAAATACAGCTTGGATATATCAGTTACTAGCACTGAGGTAAAACAGAAAGCTCACTCCCTGGGCTTTCATAAGGTCGGCATTGCAGCTGTGGATGTTGATCATAATGACTCAGCAGAGCAAAACTTGAAGGCTTGGCTAGGGTTAGGGTATCAAGCAGAAATGGATTGGATGGCAAATCCTCGACGCTTGGATATTCGTGCCTGTATGCCAAAGGTGAAGTCAGTAATTTCTGTTGCTCTCAACTACTACACCCCTCAGCAGCGTCCCGAAAGCCCTGAGTATGGGAAAATCTCCCGTTACGGTTGGGGGAGAGATTACCACAAGGTCATGCATAAAAAATTGAAGGAATTGACCTTTTGGTTACAAGCACAAGCAGAAGAAATCCAGGTGCGTTACTATGCTGATACAGGGCCAGTACAAGATAAAGTCTGGGCGCAGCGCTCAGGTATTGGTTGGATTGCTAAAAATGGTAATGTAATTACGCGGGAGTATGGCAGTTGGGTATTTTTAGGGGAAGTGTTGACTAACCTAGCCTTGACCCCAGATACCCCTCACACCTCACACTGTGGTAGCTGTACCCGCTGTATTCAAGCCTGTCCAACGGGTGCTATTACCAAACCGTTTGTCGTTGATGCCAACCGCTGCATCGCCTATCATACCATTGAGAATCGGGCTGAAAACTTGCCGGAATCGATTAAACCCCATTTAGAAGGCTGGGTTGCTGGTTGTGACATCTGTCAAGATGTTTGCCCCTGGAACCAACGTTTTGCTAAAGAAACTGATGTGGTAGAGTTTCAGCCCTACCCTTGGAATGTGGCTCCTCGACTCACAGAATTAGCTACTATATCTGATCAGGAGTGGAATCGACGGTTTCCAGCTTCGGCGCTGCGGCGTATTAAGCCAAATATGCTACGGCGCAATGCCCAAGCTAATATTGATGCATCTCAAAAATCGGTTGACTAGTCTGACTAGTCATTGATTACTTGGGTGGCGAATTGCGAATTGCGAATTGCGAATTGTTAATTGTTAATTGCTCAATGAGTGTAAAAGTAATTCTTTTTGATTTTGATGGGACTCTGGCTGATACCCTTACTGCCATTGTCAAGATTAGTAATAGCTTAGCGGGAGAATTTGGATATCAGCCCACATCAGCTGAAAAATTGGAGCAAATTAGACATTTAAGCTCTAGGGAAATTATTAAGCAATCGGGTATTTCGAGGTTTAAAATACCGTTTTTGTTAAAAAAGGTGCAAAAACTATTACGCCAAGATATTCAAAGTTTAACTCCTATTCCTGGAATAATTGACGTTTTAAATGATTTAAAATCTGAAGGTTACCAATTAGGGATATTGACATCTAACTCGGCAGAAAACGTTAACCTTTTTCTGACCCATAATTCTTGGGTAAAGCTTTTTGATTTTGTTGACTCAGGGAGTCCCATATTGGGGAAAGAAAAAGTTATTCGTAAATTCCTCAAAAAACATAATTTAAATCCTGCTGATGTGATCTATGTCGGAGATGAAACTAGGGATATTGAGGCAGCTAATAAAAATACTATTAAAGTAGTTGCTGTGAGTTGGGGATTTAATTATAAAGAAGCCCTAGCTCAATATCAACCCGATTTTTTGATCGACGAACCCCAGGAGTTATCTGAAGTAGTATCTAATTTAGATAACTCAAAAGTTAAATCAAAAGTATTTTGTTATTAGTAATTATTTACTGGTTACTTATTACTTGTTAATTTACCAATGATAATTTGATATCAGCCAATTTTAAATCACATCTTGCACTACTAACCATAGTCAGCCAGGGATGAAAATCCCACCGCGAGTAAATCAAGTCCTGTCAAGACTGAAGTTACCCCATACAGGTGTACTATCAATCCCTAAAAGCTTACTGTGCTTGCATTTTGACCCAGCCAACTGATTGCGGAGAACCTGATACAACACTGGGATGAATTGGTGAGCAAACACCGATATCTGTTGCGCTACAATTGGTTGCTGTTTGAGCGCACAGCCAAACGCCTTGGATTAAAACTG
>NZ_JAAHIE010000786.1:0-2823 GCF_010671945.1 Moorena sp. SIO4E2 | reverse complement strand
ATGGTAAAAATATTCGGCATTTCTGACATGCTCCCCCTATTACCTATTACCCATTACCTATTACCCATTACCTATTACCCATTACCCAGATAAGCGTACAAATGTTAGGCATTTGTGACATGCTCCCGTCCTAATCTTAGAGGTTGTCTGAGAAGTTTCATTTGTTACATCCAAGCCCCCTAAATCCCCCGAGCGAGCAATCCCTCGCTCGGGGTACTTTTAGAAGCAAATTGACTCTTCCCCCAAAGTTGGGGGGCTAGGGGGGCAAAATTCAGTATAAAAAAACTTTTCAGATATCCTCTTAATGCGTAGTGCTATATCTGGGAATAGTTGTCCTATTGATAGCAGCTCTTAGGGAAAGGCAAAGGGATGTTTGTCAATAAAAAACTGTATTTTTTGTTACAGAAAAACTAAACTATATATGAATTTTAAAAGACTTCAGATAAAAGTTAAGAAATGTCAAAAAGTGAACCATAGGATGAAAATTATGTATACACTAATAAATGTCTGCTAAACGAGCAGATGGTAAATCTTACTGCCCATCAGGGGCACAAAGGAGCAATATTATGTCAACTGCTACCCTAGAAAAGGTACTGCACCAGGCATCTATTGACGCTGAGTTCCGTAGCGAAGTTCAAAATAACCCAGAAGCTTTTGGACTATCAGCTACTACTTCCCTGCCTGAATCTGTTGAGAAGGAAGATCATGCTTTCATCGAGTTGTTAAATGCTTCCTTAGGGGAGTTTGATATTGTTGCTCAGGATTGTGAATCCACCTGCAGCTTCGGTATTGTAACCCTCATTTGTGATGGAACAACCAAAAGCTAGTGATGGAACGACCAAGTAGGTTGTGACCGTTTCTAATCCAATAGGCTAGGTACCTGTCTAGGAGCTGGCATGACATCGGATTTTTTAAGATTTAGATGTGATGCCAGCCCCCGTTGTTAACTGTTTATTAGTATTGCTTGGTAACTGTTGGGGTTATGGTTGACGATTCTGTGCTGGAGGAACTGGCTTGCCGAGCTAGTAATTTGGCTGAGCGAACTCTCATTGTTGAACGACTGGCTAAAGGCCAGGGTAAAGCTAGGTGTACCAACGAGCTTGAACCGTTGGATAGCTGGAACATCAAAAAACTAACTGGCAAGTTGGCTGTGCAGTTGCTTAAGGATTCCTATGAGCAACAAGGAAAAGTCAGTCAATCGATTATTGAAGACCTACGAAAACTATTAACGGACTATAAATTATACGAACGAAACTGGGGGGAATTGTCGGAAGCAGACCGATTGGAGTTCGTAAAACCTCACCGTCAGTGGCTAGAAACCTACCGCGCTGCGATCGCGACCTTGGATTTACCAAAAGGGGATTTTGTAGGGAGTTCCTGGTACGAACCCGATATCTACCACGGTAAATTGGCGATAGCCTGCGAACCCTTTCTACGGCTGTTGCACCAGAGATTGCAACCTTTATGTGATCAGCTTCAGGTGATCTCAAAGCAAGTCGTCAGTGACCTTCAAATTAACCTGCTTAATCGCTTTGAGCTGGCCTTAACCTGGACGGTTGAAGCCAATATTAATGTCTATTGTCTTCAGAATAAGATCGCCAAATCAGCCGATGATCCAGAGGCTTATCTGGCCTACCTGGAACAGACGTTTCAAGACGGTTGGAGTTATCACCGCTTTTATTTTCAGTTTCCTGTACTAGCACGTTGGTTGGCTCAGGTAACTGGTTTCTTGTGTGATTTTGGTGAGGAAGTGATTCAGCGTTTGGCTAGGGATCGCGAGCAAATCAGCGGGAGGTTCTTCTCGGGGAAACCCATAACCCAAGTCAAATCCTTTAAGTTAGGCAACTCGGATTACCATGCTGGCGGCAAGAGCGTAGTGATCGTGGAACTGGAGCTGATTAACTCTGAGCCAGCAACAATTGTTTATAAGCCTCGCTGTATTCAATCTGAAGCAGCGATGCAAGGGCTGCTAGAAACCTTGACTAGGGATAAGGTGGTTGAGTTTGCCAGCTATGGAGTGCTCTGTCGAGATGGCTATGGTTATGCAGAGTTTATTGCTTCTGGTAAAAACCATGTCCAAAGTCAAGCTTCTGCTGAGGGATTTTATCAGCAACTAGGGGGATTTCTCAGCATTTTCTACATCCTAGGGGGATGCGATCTGCATTTTGAAAACGTCCTAGTTGCTGATGGGAATGGGTTTATTTGCGACTGCGAAACGGTTTTGGAAGTGTTGCCCCTTGGCATAGACAAAATGCCCGGTACAGTACTCGATTCAGTTTTCAAGACGGGTTTGCTGGAATGGCCAGACCCGGGGGATAAAAATGAAATGAAATTGAGCGGGTCTAGGGGCGGCGACTCCTACGAAGTACCCCATCAAGTTCCTAAAGTGAACAAGGGCCGGATGTCATTAGCCCTGGGTGTTGAATATCAATCGGGAATTCGGGTCGAATTCGAAGCAACCAATCGCATCTATTACCAAGGTCAGCTCGTACAGCCACAGGAGTACAAAGATGCCATTGTTGAGGGATTTAACCGAGTTTATAACTGGTTTCGAGAAAACCCCACTAAAGCCGCAACCTCCCTCCAAGACTTATTTTCTCCCTCATCAGTGCGCTTCATTAATTGGGGAACCCAAGCCTATGGCAAGTTGCTCCTTGCTGCTCGCCATCCCAAATGTCTTGCCGAACCCCTAGAAGTGGATTTGCTGTTCAACACCTTAAAAGAGCATCAACGAAAGTGGGACAATCAAGGGAAACTGGCTGAGCTAGAACTAGCATCCCTGTGGCAATTGGATATCCCCATCTTCTCAGCTAAGGCAACTGG
>NZ_JAAHIE010000785.1:0-2828 GCF_010671945.1 Moorena sp. SIO4E2 | reverse complement strand
CAGGAGTAGTTGTGGGCACCTTCTGCCCTGTGCCTTCTGCCTTCTGCCTTCTTGTAGCCCCTGATTCCACCCTAGAGAATTGTACATCCCCTGAATTAACGAAAACGTCGCTATTATTCCCCTGGCTTACCTGATCGCCACCGACTGGTGTTGACCAACTATCCTCCATAGTTGGATTAGGAGTTGGGTGTTGCTGAATTGAAGTATGAATGGGCGATGGTCTGGTTTGGGAAAAGCCCCCTAAATCCCCCCGAGCGAGGGATTGCTCGCTCGGGGGACTTTGAGAGTTTTGTTCCCCCCAGCGAGGGATTGCTCGCTGGGGGGCTAGGGGGGCGCAATCATACTCAGAATCAGCATCAATCGGAGTTGCTAAACCTTTTGGGATAAACCCGGAAGTTAGCCACGTCTCCAAAGCTGTGAATTCCTCACTTAGCTGTCCAACCTGAGATACAACTTTCTCTAAACAGCGGAGTTCGGAGCAATCTTCACTGGTCAAATAATTCCCAGCTAATCCCCCTGCGGTGTATTCACCAATCAAGGCTTGAAACTCACTACGTAGGGATTCCCCAAGAACGACCAGAGCCTGATTGATATTAGGAGAGCTTTCCCCAGGAATCGCCATCACTAACTTCCTCATCTAACATTTGTAAGTAGATCGAGACTTGCCCCATGGTCATTGCTTGCACTTGTTGGGGAGTCCAGCCAAATGCACGGGCTAAACGGTAGCTGGCTTTTACCAATGGGGAAGCACTCAAGCCATTTAGGTTTTTTTTTCGGTCAGCCCACTGATTTGTCTAATTTCAGCGATCAAAAAGTTAACCAACCCCAGATGCATCGTTTTGACTTGTTCTAAGGAAAGGGCTGGCTTTACCAGTGATTCCTTGATCATCAACAAGGGAATTAAGCTTGGATCATTTTTCCCTGCTTTCATAATTAGCCCAAAGGTACCAATAGTCAAAGGACGTAGCTGCACAACCACATCAGGATCTGACTGCTGATTGCTTTGAGTAGGTTGCAAGATATGTGGAGGCACCACAACATTAAAGATAACGGTAGAACCAGCTAGGAGTTCTTCTGGTGTTGGTTCCATTTGAGCATTGATTAGTTAGTTATTTGTCATTAGTTAACCTTTTTCTTCTGCACTAATGCGTAAAGCTTTAAAGCTAACTCCTTCCATCACAAAATCATCTTCAGGTAATTGAAAACTCCAGCTTTCAAACTTAACACCGAACACAGTAAGAGTACTACTTTGGTCAGGAAAGGCTGGATTTTTCAGGGCAATAACGATATTAAAGGAAGGTTGGGGAATGGCGGCAATTGGCGGAGGACTTGTTGCTCCATCACCCAGCAGCAGCCGAATTAAAGCCCCATTAACATGAGCTCGTTGCACGAAGCCAGAAACATTGATATTTCCTGGACGCAACTCCGTTGGGAAACGCTTACCAATTTCGTGGTAAGGTCGTAACTCATTTTCCACCTTGACCGTTACGTTCTGTAAGCGGCCAACTATACTCGAAAATTCATACTCACCAATTAAACTATCCGCAAGTTTACCTTCTACTGACTCACTGTCATCGACAGCTAGAACCAACGAGGCATCAGAACCGCGAAAGACATTAACATTGGGCATACTAGTCCTCCTAACTATTTCCGAAATTTAAGGATTTTCATCCTTGGTTGTGAGGGCAGCTGATGGTGCGTGACCCCTTTGGGGAATTAAAAATTAAAAATTAAAAATTAAAAATTAAAAATTAAAAATTAAAAATTAATTAAAAATTAAAAATTAAAAATTTAACAAATTTTGCAATTTTTTAATTCCGGGTACAAGCCCCCACTGATTGTCATTTTGAATTAATAATTTTGAATTTTGAATTGGAGCGATCGCGTAGCGTGACCTGCATGTCAAGCGACTTGACTGTCTTTTTTTATTGGAGATACATCGTCACCTGGATAAAGTCGATGCTAAAGGTTGGCATCAGAGTCATGGTAACCATCACCTTCCCTTCTTTTTCTTGAGCGCGGGTTGCTGATACATCAAGTTGATAACTTACCAAGGCTTCATTATCTACCATGCGCGTCAAGAAAGCATTCAAGGTAGCTTTCATCGCTCCCCGCACTCGTTCATTATTCAACTTACCTATATAGGGATTGCAACTGCTACGAACCCCGTAGATTGCATAGTCTACAATCCGTCTGGTAGTGATTTGCTTCCAGGCTCCATCATCGGTGGTTATTCCTTTAACGATGCGAAATCCAGCCCGTTTTTCTACTGTTAAAACACGTTTTGTGACCAGTTTTTCCAGTTGTGTACTGTTAAATTCCGTAGTTAGACCTTCAATTGTTAGAGTTTTGTTAGTGGGACTGGTTTGTACAGGCAACGAAGACAGCATCCCAGCCACAGCAGCAGCTAGGTAACTACCGGGTAGCTTGTTTTGTTTTCCTTGAGATGAAACCAAAATTCCCGGTGCTGTAAAAATGATGCGGTCATTATTGATGGTGTGCTTAGTAATATCGTCTAAGCTATCTTTACCATTGCTAAAGCCACTACCAATGATGCCAATGCGCTCTCGCTTGATTCCTGCTGTTGTCTTCAGGTGTCCTTCTAGAACGGTTGACATCCCTGTTGTGGTAACATCTTGCCCAGCCAGTAGCACAATGTTAACGATTTCATTCTCTAGGAGAGCTAAACTTCTAGCGTAATCATCACTCGTACCGGGTCACGCCATTTTGCATGAACTGGTGAACAATCTCCGGCATAACGGTGTCAAACTCTACGATGAGTGGTACGTTATGCAGCTGATTTTGGAAGAGGGTCAGGCAAAAGGGGT
>NZ_JAAHIE010000784.1:0-2830 GCF_010671945.1 Moorena sp. SIO4E2 | reverse complement strand
ATCAATTGAAGAATTAGAATGTTTGTTAAATCATCTTTTAAATGAAGGAGGGTTAATTATAAAATGGGTACGAAAAATAAAAAACAAAGGCAATGCTGTTATCACAGTTTAAATGCGCAACAGCTTAAGGTTTCTCCAGGTTGACCACAAGCTATGTATAAACTTGCTAACTGAGTTTTTACCCATTGCTCTTCACTTAGCTTTATAGTATTAGCGGCTTCTTGTAGACACCTAATCACTTCATCCTTTTGATTAAACCTTTCAATATCTCGTAGCCTGGTCAACAATGCCTTAATCGTTTCATGTTCAAAGTCTTGATCTAACCCCAAGTAAGTCGAGACCAACTGCTGAATCACCCTGGCTCGAATCTTGCTGTTGACATCAACATCAGCCAAAACTTGACCCGCAAACAGTAAATCCTGCAATACCGATGGCGACTCCTGGTATGAAACCGTTGAATCTTCCCCTAAGACTGGCCAAACTAAAACCACATCCTGCGATGAATGCTTTATAATCCTGATTTCCCCATGATCAATCCTAGGCTGATACTGATCTAAGGGTTTAAAAAATCCTTGAACTAACTTATTTATTCGTCTGGGATTCTCACTGCCCAAATACCCTAAGGCTAACAAAATTGGTTCATCCCAACGGGCTTCATATCGATGGGAATTAATAATATCGAGAATCTCACTAACATCATTATCCGCAATATACCGAGCGGCAAAATATTCTTCAAAGGTCAGATGCATAAACCCATAACTACCAGGGGCACGTTCTACAAACAAACCGGTTGTTTCCCTGACCCTCAGCAAAAAATCATTAATTTGCCACTGCACGCTCTCGGAATCTGGGTCTTCATCATTCAACTCCCCATGGATTTGGGCTAGTTGTTCCCTAACCTCTGGTTCACTGACTAATCCCGAGGGTTTGTGTTCATGCATCCAGTAAGCCAAGGGAGCCAACAGTGCCATCACCTGACTTTCTTTGAGCACTACGGTCTCAACACCGGGCAATTTTTTGCTCAATTGCCAATCTTCCGTCAAGGTTTGGACCGCTAATTCATAGAGTTTTACCCGTTGATTGGGCAAGCGAGAGCCATTGCGGTGAATTAATGCCAAAATCGTTAACAATAAGGGATTCCCGGTCATACGCTTGACTCCCTCACTGGCTCTGATCGCTTCCTTAAGTTCCCCACTTTGATGATCGGCTTCCTGCTGCCAATAGTGCTGACTGGCATCCGGCCTTTGAGCTTTCTCTACCGCTAGACACCATCGGTCCAGAAAACGATCCACCTGTTCCGGTTCCATCTCAGTAATGGTGAAATGGGAAAACCGTTGGCTTAATTTAACTTCCCGATAGCCAGCAATCCGGCTAGTAATCACAAACTTGTTCTTCGGGAATTCCTTAACAAACTCTTCAATTTTGTCAACTATCTGCTGACGTATTTCCTGATTAAACACTTCATCTAAGCCATCCAACAGCACCAGACACACCCCACTATGGAGTTTGCGACATAAATGCTCAAAAATGGTTGTATTAGTATCGGATCTACCAAGTTGACTTGGTTTTGCCCCCCTAGAGCGTGTCTTCAAACTCGGAGATCCCCCTAAATCCCCCGAGCGAGCAATCCCTCGCTCGGGGGACTTTGAGTATTGCTCCCCCCTTATTAAGGGGGGCTGGGGGGGATCATCATCTTGCGGAAAACTTTGAAAACACGCCCTAACCCCCCAATTTTGCGGGGAAATGCTATCAAAGTCCCCCAGAATTGGGGGATTTAGGGGGCTATTGCTAACTCCTGTCTCAAAGTCCCCCAGAATTGGGGGATTTAGGGGGCTATTGCTCAGTTCGTTACCAGTCTGATTTGTAAATTGACTTTGCCACTGCTCAGAGAATTCCCTAAGAAACTGTTGCAAGCTCAAGTCGGATTGGGTTGCCAACCGTTCCGCATAGTCAGCAATCCGAAAGAAAACCGGTAAGCGAGTTTGCCCCAAATCCTCTTCAGCCTCCCCTGCTAATACCGTTTCCTGGTCATCCCGTTGAGCGGTGGCAAAATGAAGCGCTAGATATTTCAGCAGGGTGGTTTTCCCAGCACCAGGGTCTCCCAAAATGATGCTATACTGACTATCCTGTATGGCTTTGGCTAAATCAACCTTTTGCGGAATAGTTTTAGTATTGCTAGAGATATCGATATCCTGGGGTATTGCTTCAAACTCATCAAACCTAATCGAAGGGCTAGATAAATTAGCTTTAGATAAATGCCTAGCATCGGAGCTATCAACCACTAGCTTCTGACGTTCAGCCTTCAGGGAAATATAGACCTGATCCAGAAAAATATCGACTTGGCGCTGCACCTGCATCACGCCACTAAACTTAAGATTAGAATTCTGGGCAATTAACCAATCCAGATAGGGATAAAATAACTGTGCCAAGGGGGGATGGGTTTGAAATTCCACAATCTGCTCCCGCCAATCCCAGAAATCCGGAGCCCGCAGGCGAAACTCATCCAAAAATTGTGGTTTATTGAGCCAAAACATCAATACCATGTCTCGCTCAAACAGGGATTCTCTACCGACATTCAGTCGTTTTAGCTCATTGATGCGACGAGGTATCTCCAACTGATCAATCCCGAAGGCCATGATTAGAGGACGACTGGGAGCAGGAGTGTTGACAGAGGTCTCTTGATCTAGGGGATTAAGACCGTAGAGAAAATTAATTAACGAATCCTGACTGTAGAAAAAATTGCGAACCTGAAACCCTTCCTCACTAAAGGCTTCTTGATTAACAACAGATGTAAACTGCTCCACCACTGGATGCTTGGGACCACTTTCGG
>NZ_JAAHIE010000783.1:0-2840 GCF_010671945.1 Moorena sp. SIO4E2 | reverse complement strand
TGAACCGGTCTCCACGGATAACTGTTCCCTGTACTATGCTGGGACAGCGTTTCTAGCTCCCGTGAGGTACAGATTCAGCAATGAAACCCCTATCTTCTAAGACTCAGGTGTACCTCACCAGCCATGGTAAAGCTGTATTGGTTTTACCTCTTAGCTTAAGAATTGTCTAACTTTCCATAAAACCACGGATGTCCAAGGATAGCATGTTAGTTAAACTGTTATCGATTGTCGGCATCATTAGCAGTTAAATGCTTAAGGACAAAGTACTCACAACAATGACGATGATTTCTGTAATTATCCCTACTTACGGACGGGAAGACCCTTTGCGGGATACCCTAGAAGATGTCCTGAAGCAAGACTACCCTGCTTTTGAAGTACTGGTTGTTGATCAAACTCGAAACCACAAACCAGAGATTCAATCCTATTTAGAGCAGCTGGCTAATACTGGTAAGATTCTCTGGTTCCGGGTTGATTGGGCGAGTTTACCTGGGGCAAGAAATTATGGGGTAAGGCGGGCATCCGGGGACATTATTGTGTTTATCGATGATGATATCAAGATGCCACCGGGGTATTTAACTGCTCACGCTCGTAACTATGAAAAATCCCCAGAGATTGGGGCAGTAGCAGGACGAGTATTTGACCGGATGAAGTTAGCAGAGAAAGGAGCAGCAGTAGATACCCCCACTCCCTCTTACACCATTGAAGACTTGCCTAAAGAGGCCATGGATCCTGGCATTGCATGGTATTACATAGACTTAGTCCATACCGTGAAGCCTCAACGGGTGATCTCAGCCCGAGGCTGCAATATGTCTTTCCGCCGGGAGATTTTTACTAAATACGGGCTGCACTTTGATGAACAGTTCCGGGGCAGTGCGGTTCGTGAGGAGTCGGATTTTTGTTTGCGATTTCGCCGCACTGGTTATCAAATTTGGTATGACCCAGATGCTTGTTTAGTCCATTTAGGGGAAGAAACTGGGGGGTGTCATGATATTAGTACGCGATCGCTTGAGTATCAGTTGACTTTTTATCACAACCATTTCCTGATGGGAATGAAAAACCTTACCCTTAGTGAACAGCTACGGCTGTTTGGTCGTCTATTTGATTGCCACGTCTTAGGGAATCCTCCTTGTAATAAAAGTGGTTCCCCGATCAAAATTATTACCCGCGCTGGTTTCTACATGTTGGGCTTTTTAAAAGCACTTGGTACACGCATCAAATCTATCTGGGATGATGGTCAAATTTATAGTCGGCTAGACCGTTAGAAGGTTGTTCGCCTTTGGCGTTCCCGTAGGGTAGGTTAGTTGGTTGAACGCGATCGCGTGGCCTTTTGGCCAAGGTTAGTTGGTTGTTCGCGTAGCGTGGCCTTTTGGCCAAGGTTAAAAGGTTGAAGCCAGTTTTTAAAACTTAAAACTACGATTAAGTAAACTTAATAAGCTCTTGTATCTTTAATTAAAATATTGAAAATTAATGATTCATAATTCAGGATATTAAAGTCATAATAATTCAAATTTAATGGTATTGTGATAACCAAAACCATAAGTATAGTTTAAGCAAATAAATAACTAAAAATACATTTTGATTTTCCAGGGTTACCGCTCTTGGTTTACTAGTATTAAGTCGTTTTGTAATGCTTCCATAGCTAAGTTTAACTGAGATCTCGCACCATTGTGAGTAATCCTACATGAACTAAGCTGATTGATACTATGGGAACGCCAAGGGCGAACAACCTGCAACCTTAATCCTCCAACCTTAAACCTTCAACCTTAAACCTTCAAGCTTCAACCTCCAACCTCCAACCTCCAACCTTCAAGCTTCAACCTCCAACCTCCAACTTTCAAGCTTCAACCTCCAACCTCCAACCTCCAACCTTCAAGCTTCAACCTCCAACCTTCAACCTCCAACCTTCAACCTTCACCCATTAACTGTCAAAAAATTACCCATGAAAATCTTAGTTGCTAGCCACTCGTATATTGTTGACCTTAACTGCGAGAAGTTACGAACACTCGCTCAGTTAGAACCTAACATTGAGGTAACTGTGGTGGTTCCCCGGCGCTGGCGTCCTGGTGGTGTCCAAAATCGCATCATTGAAACCCAACCCCGTGAAGAAGGTTCATTTCGGGTCGTACCAGTATCTAACTTTAGTGAAAATAATCAGGGACTGCTGACCTTTGGGCTAGATATTATCCCTTTATTGAAACAGTTTCGACCCGAAATTATTCAAGTGGAACAGGGAGCTAAGGCATTAGGTTATGCTCAATTTATTACCCTGAATAAGCTATTGGGACTGAAGGCAAAAAACCTATTTTTTACTTGGTGGAATCTGCCCTACCAGGTAAAATTTCCGGTGTCTGTGTTGGAAGGATATAACTTGCGTCATACCGATGGACTGATTTGTGGAAATCAGGATGGGGTAGAAATCCTGCGACAACATGGTTATAACGGACCAGCTAAAGTAATGCCCCAATTGGGGGTAGATGAAAGCTTGTTTCTTCCCCAAGCTCAGCCAGAGCTAAAACAGCAGTTGGGAATTCAACCCAATGACTTTGTGGTGGGATTTGTGGGACGGTTTGTAGAAGAGAAGGGATTACTGACTTTAGGTAAAGCCCTAGCCGGTTTATCTAGGATGGAGTGGAAGTGGCTGCTGCTAGGGCGTGGTCCCCTCAAGCCGATATTGATGGAAAAGGCGGCAGAATGGGGAATTAAAGACAAATTAATTTGGATTGAGAGTGTTCCCCATGACGAGGTACCTCGTTATATTAATGTGATGAATACTCTGGTGCTACCATCAGAGACTAATTATAAGTTTAAAACCTTAACTAGTGTAGGTTGGAAGGAACAGT
>NZ_JAAHIE010000782.1:0-2852 GCF_010671945.1 Moorena sp. SIO4E2 | reverse complement strand
GTGCGACCCGTGGCGAATTTAATTCGCCACGGGTCGCACCTTTAGATGCGGACGAAAGGACTTGAACCTTCACGTCTTGCGACACTAGAACCTAAATCTAGCGCGTCTACCAATTCCGCCACGTCCGCTTACCTTGCGATTTATATCATAGCATAAATTATAGCCTTTA
The DNA here is from genome assembly GCF_010671945.1 of Moorena sp. SIO4E2. Classification (NCBI taxonomy): domain Bacteria; kingdom Bacillati; phylum Cyanobacteriota; class Cyanophyceae; order Coleofasciculales; family Coleofasciculaceae; genus Moorena; species Moorena sp. SIO4E2. Next base: position 2,683 of record NZ_JAAHIE010000782.1, on the reverse strand, counting down.
TAGCAACTGCTGGGGAAAATTTTCCCAAATCCCGGTTAAAAACCCCCTTTATCATCTACACCTCAACTTTCACCCCGCCCCGGAAGGCAACATACCCTTCAATTGGTTTCGCCTTCTCCTTGGTACTGGGGTAATACCAGGCTGCATCCTTATTTTCTTTACCATTCACAACTATGGTATAATAGTTAGCTTGACCTTTCCAAGAACAGGTTGTGTGGGTACTACTTTCCTTGAAATACTGCTTGTTGATGGAGTCGCGGGGAAAGTATTGATTGCCTTCCACCACCACACATTCGTCGCTCTCGGCTAGTAACGCTCCGTTCCAGATTGCTTTTGGCATGGTTTACTTACTTGTGGTTGACCTACTTAATTGAATACTATTTCTAAGTTGACTAGGTCAACAGCATTGAAGTACAAATAGTTTTTCTTGACCGTTGACCCTAAACTGTGACCTTCAAAAGCATTGAGAACTGCTATAGTAAGCATTCAGCCGTGAGCCATTCGCGTAGCGTGGCCATAGGCCAAGGCTCACGCTACTTGAGGTGCTGTCAGCCGTCAGCTTATTTTATTCAAAAGCTGTTCGCACCTTAAGTAGCGTCGTCAAAGCCCAAAGCTTACCTCTTTTATTCAAAAGCACCTCAAGTAGGGTGCGCATTAGCTGATCGCTGATCGCTGATCGCTGATCGCTGATCGCTGATCGCTGATCGCTGATCGCTGATCGCTGAACACTGACCTGCCATAGATGATAATCGCAATTGAAGGCTAGAATCCAGTCAGGAATAGTTGCCAATCCACCTCAGCCAAATCCATAGTTTGGTTAATTGCTCGCATCCTATTCCGAGGAGCCCACTAGTAAACTATTATAACTGGAGACCGCAAGTCAATATGTCTTTCACTGCTAGTGTCATTTCAGCAAAAGAATGGGGAGCTAAACCCCCAAAAAAATGGCCAGATACTACTAGACCACGATATATTATTATTCACCATACTGCTACTCCCAATGCCCCGAATGATCTATCCAAAGGAACCTTATGGGGCTCCAGAAGTTTGGCTAGGAGTATTCAAAAATCCCACATGGACGGCTTTGGCTGGGATGATTCAGGTCACAACTTTTTGAATACCACCGGTGGATATTTACTCGAAGGTAGACAGAGTTCCTTATCAGCGATTAAAAAAGGACGTTCTGTCAGCTCTGCTCATGCTGGTAGTACCCTAGGTAACCAGTCACCGGGAATTGAAAATGAAGGCACCTTTATCAGCTACCGGATGAATGCCAAACAATGGAAAAGTTTGGTAGATTTATGTGTTTCGATTTGCAAAACTACCAAGATTAGCCCAGATAATATTAAAGGACATCGAGACTTTTCACCAACCCAATGTCCTGGGGATTGGTTATACAGTCAATTGCCTCGGTTGCGCCGAGAAGTTCGTCAGCGCCTTGGCTCCTCAGTTGAAGACTATCTCAGAGAAGGAGACACTGGTCTGAAAGTCAAAGAGCTACAGCAATCCCTCCAAACTCAAGGGTTTAGTCCCGGTCCAGTTGATGGCATTTTTGGTCCTGCTACCACCAAAGCAGTGATTTCCTTTCAGAAGTTTGAGGGACTCAATCCCAATGGATTAGTGGGATCAAAGACCTGGGACGCACTGAAAAGTTCTTCTAAACCATCAGAGAAATCTCCTTCTGAACCAGGTAACAAGAAGCGCCAGCCTGTGGTTATCGTGAACACCTACAAGTATTATCGTGGCTTACCTCACCAAAAACAAGCGATTGAGTGGCTACAAAAACAACTACCAAAAGAAGTCTTGGAAGAGTTTTCAGAAAGATGGCGTAGTGATAAACCCTCATCTGGCTATCTTCCTTTAATTGAAGGAGCAGTTGGCTCAGAAGTAGAGGAACTACAGCAGCGGCTCCAAACCCAAGGATTTTATGCTGGTGCAACGGATGGGGATTTTGGCTCTCGGACAAAAGCTGCGGTGATTGCTTATCAGAAAGCGAAAGGATTATATGCTGATGGGATTGTGGGTTCTATAACTTGGTCTACTTTGAATCTTGACTAATGGGAATCGGTAATTTTGAATTGGTAATTGCTAGTTTACGATGACCCATTAATCATTAATCTATACAAGTTATTTTTTTTAGAAAGGAGGCTAACAAAGTATTTTGTTAGCCTCCTTTATCTAGGGATAAAACCAGTTAAATTTAAGCTATTTTTTTTATGCCTATAGACATAATTAAACGTAACTATGTTACTGGTTACGTTTATTAACGTTGATAAAACTCTTTATGTGAACCGTTTACCCTTGTCTAATATAGCACTACGCATTAAAGTTAGAATATTGATACAAGCAGCAAAAGCTGTTGTAGTCAACTTTTTCCTCTTGCCTCTTGTCTCTTGCCTTGCGCGTAGCGCTATACCTGATCTTAACAGTCAAGTTTAATTGTATATAACTACTTGAATCGAATATTTCTGATCTTATCGATCTATTCGGAAAACAGGTTGGTACTGTCGCAGACACGACCTCTGCCAGATATATGAATCAACAGCCAGTCAAGCTAATTGAATTTGACCAGGTGGAAGATGCATACAAAGCTCTCAAAGCGGGGCAAGTGCAGGCTTTAGTTTATGATTCACCAAGGTTACTTTACCAAACGTCACAAAACCGAGAATACCAGATTGTGGGT
>NZ_JAAHIE010000781.1:0-2862 GCF_010671945.1 Moorena sp. SIO4E2 | reverse complement strand
GTAAACCCAGCTGTGATCAGGGCAATTCTAACTGCTGCGGCACAAGAGTAGGTGGCTAGTCTACCGGTGTCTGAGCAACATTGGGCTAAGTGTTGAATAAATTCTAGGGTCCATAATTGAGGACAGTTAGGTGGGGAAAAGGGGTCAAGAAAGATAGCATCGGCTTGGAAGTTACCTTGTTGCACCTGTTGGATAGTCTCTCTGGCATCACCGAGATATAGTTGAGCTTGGAATTGCTCGGTTTCAACCAGTCCAGTAGTTGCCAGAGCCTCTAATAGTTGGGGGATAGGATCACGAAAGTGATTCAGCCAACCCTGAGCGATCGCAGCTTGTGGTACGGTAGAGTCTAATTCTAGGGCAACCAGTTGGACATGGCAGTGGGGATTTTGTGTCCAAATTTCCCCTAGGGCAGCAGCGGTGTTGTAACCTAGACCATAACAGATATCCAACAACCGTAGCACTGGCTGTTGGGCTTTTTGGGCTAGTTGGCAAGGTTTGACAAACTTCACCTGGGCTTCTTCTATGGCACCTTGTCGGCTGTGATAGGATTCACCAATTTCTGAACAAAAAAAGGTAAATGAGCCATCAGCAGTCATTTCCGGTGTGAATACCTTGTTATCGGGCATTAGGGATTTTAAAGGTTGAAGGTTATGGGGTTGAAGGTTGTCTGTCAGAATGCAGAATGTAGAATGCAGAATGTAGAATTCCAAATTCATAAGCATTCAGCCGTCAGCCTTCAGCTGTCAGCCGTGAGCCACGCTACACGAACGGGAGAATTTAATAGTTCGAGATTAATGAGAATTGAAAGTCTGAGGAAAAGCCCATCTAAGCCTATGCGCCTAGCGCATAGGATGATGGCTGATAGCTGAATACTTACCCAAATTCTAAATTCTAAATTCTAAATTCTAAATTCTAAATTCTAAAATGTTGAAGGTTGAAGGTGATGGGGTTGTTCGCCTTTGGCGTTCCTGTCGGGTAGGTTATTTGCCCAACATCGAACATGTAACCTGCTAACTTTCAACGCTTCTAGTTGGTAGGCACTGCCCACCATCGGATTATTGAAACTCCCCGCTCTAAAGAGACGGGGAGTTTCAAAAGAATTGGCGTTGCTGAATTAAGGTATAATTTAAATAATTACACAGAGAAGGATCTGGAACATCCCAAAATTTAAGATAGTGAATTACCAGAATGTCGCCACATTTCCTCGGATTTGGAGTAGCAAAAACTTTTTCGCTTGATAGACTATTTGGGTCCTGATCTTAACTAAGCTGTTGTGCATTTTAAATGCACAACAGCTTATTACTTACGACTCAAACGCCGAGGTCTAAACTTCGGTAGTGGTAAACAAGTAGCTAAACCACTACATCTTTACCACTACCTAAACTTGTTACCTCGTCCAAACGTTATTCGCGTTTAATGTTCCTATCCCGGCCCACTGTATTTGATTTTGATTAATCAGAGTACCTATTTGACACTCCCCGCCCTGTAAGGACGGGGATTCTTGCTTCAACGAGGTGACTTGTTTAACCAGGCCGGAGCCAGGAAAAATAGAGGTCTCTTCTCCACAAGCGTATTTAGTCTATGACCTAGGTTTCGGTGTGCCCCACCGTACCTAATCTAGTTAACAAGTTCGATAAACTTTTTCTTGATCTTATGTTTTCGTAGATATCCAAATCGTTAGATTTGATTATGCAATAAGCTGAGCTCTTAGCTTATTTTTTACATCATCTACTTATTTTAAGACTATGTTTATCTATAACATTATTGGTTTTTATCTTAACACGATGCGATAAAACCGTCAAGTCTTAATTTAAAAAAAAGCCGTCCTATAAGGACGGGGCTTTAAACCCAAATTTTTTGGTAAACTCGATCATCTGGGAAGTTAACTCGTATTACATCTGGGTCACTACAGATCACAACACCACGCCCATTTGGACGAGTACCCATAGTGATAGTAACCTGCATATCCTCCACTGTAATCTCAGATTGACCCTCAGATTGACCCCATGTTCCTGCTATACTCATCATTTACCTCTTGCTGTAATTAATTTCAATCAACACATTGATCATAGAAAATCTAACCCTGGCTTGACATTACCCTTGAGGGTACCTTTGATGTTAAGAATTATTACTGACATTAATCGGCATTGCATAGTAGGATTGACTTGGGTTGATTATCTGGCGAGAAATGTGATGCTATTACTCCCGGGAACGCAACTCCTCAAATCAGACCCTGATTCAGCAACGCCTAAGAATTAATGGCAAAATCCTGTTTCTCCCTAAGCTGAGACTATCAAAATTCAATCGAACCAAACCCTAGTCTATGGCAGATCCTTTTCAAACACCCCACAGCGGATATCACTGGGACGGAAAGAGCGGACGCTTTTTTGAAGGTTGGTACTATCGGGTGACGTTACCCAATTGTGGTCAGACGTTTGGGTTTATGTATTCTATTGAAGACCCCATCGGTGGTCAACCCTATAGTGGGGGTTCAGCCCAAATTCTAGGCCCTGATGATCAGTATCTGTGTCGTACCTTCCCCCATCCGGAACAGTTTTGGGGGTCATCGGACTCCTTAGGTCTAGGACATTGGGGTAAAACTAAATTACAAATTACCCCTCAATACCTTGACCCCGATAAATTTGAGTATCAAATCAAGGAAGGATATCAGGCTACAGCTACCTTGAATCAAGGGTTTATTCGGGACCGAGCCAGCGGAAACTATTGTGATTGGCGCTATGAAATTAAACCGATTTATGGCTGGGGAGATCTGGGAAAAGCCCAGCAATCAACCGCTGGCTGGCTTTCGTTTTTACAGATATTTGAACCAGGATGGCAAATCTTGATGGCCCACGGTTTAGC
>NZ_JAAHIE010000780.1:0-2885 GCF_010671945.1 Moorena sp. SIO4E2 | reverse complement strand
GAAAGAAGGAGCACCAGTCAAGAAGTTGGAACTCTCAGGAAACTATGATCTAGTCGGTAATGTTACTGGTGATTTTATTGAAGCAGAGGCATTCAAGTTTACTGGCCCCTGCGATGAGGGAATTCCAATTGAAGACCTTCCAGATTTCTGCCTTGTCCGGTATAGCAGTCGATGTAAAGCTTAAGACATATTTCTGCTTCCTGCTCCCTACTCCCTACTCCCTTTCAACCAAAATACTCTGTCCTAAACTATACTTCGGTTGCTATAAGCTCAGTAGTCCCATCCTAGGCTAGCTTGAGGTACGAAACCCAGCTAAGACAAGCCTTGGCGTGGCTAATTAACCTTCCCGAAGGAGTCGCCCCAGAGCATCGGCTACCCTTCGGGAAGGCTACGCCAACATCGTTTGGGTCAGGCTATCCCAGGCAAAAGCCAATCATGAGTTACCCTGTGTATATGGTGCAGTTACAAGAGGTGCGACCCGTGGCGAATTTAATTCGCCAACGGAAAGCGCACCTAAGGAGATAAATCGAGGTTCCTTAAGCTTGAGAAAAATGTCGCTTATATCAATAATGATAACTATTACATCAGTGATATTAGTAAAATTATTGGGATTATAGTGAAAATGCTTAAAGGAGAAGGGTAAGCATTTAGCAGTCAGCAGTCAGCAGTCAGCTTAAAATCAACCTCGTTCCCGGGTGTAGTAATTAGTAAGTCCAGTAGGATGGGTTAGTGATAGCGTAACCCATCATTAATTGACGGTTAGTCTGGTAAGCACAAAAGTGCTGGAGTTCTTGAGCTTGCTTGGTTTCCTAAGCATTTATCACAGCAAATGCTCTGGGGGGTGGAGGCGATTGCTCTTCGTGAAGATAGATGGAAAAAACCAATACCATGTTATTCCCCGTACTCGACCCAGCCAATAGTGATTGGGATTTCGCTGAAGTTTGGATTGACCCCATGCTATCCCCTCCCTACATCCTGCTGTTACTGGGTAATTCATCAGGTAGTTGTTGTGTGTACGATCCTGCTGAGAATTACAAGGTTGTGTTTAGTGGAGCAACCTATGATGAAACCCAAACTTGGCTGTTAGAAGATGAATACGAGCCAATGGAAGGGCGACTTTCAGCATCGGAGTTATAAAGATTCCTGGTCATTCCAAATTCGCGGGTTTCACGATTCGAGCTTGGATCGTAAGCCCCTCGTCAAGCTCACAATAGCTTGCTTAGCACTCTGTGGAGTTAGATGAAAGTTGACAATAGTTTCAGCTAGCCATTCGGCACCACCACCTAAAATCACCTGCCACACAGCAGCAACCCCTTCATCTTTTTCTACCATAGTCACTCTACCTACTAAATTCTCGAAAGCAGCAGTAAGACTGACTATACCTCCACCAGCAAAAGGTTCAAAAAGTTCCTTGTCTGTACCACCTTTATTATACAACCATTGGCGAATTTGGGGTATTAGCCAAGTTTTACCACCAGCATAGCGAAATGGGCTACGTTGGGGGACACTGGCTACATTGATGACTTTTTTAGGACTGGTGAGAGAGGCAGTATTAAATAGCTCAAGTTGAGTCATTGGCTTATCCTTTATTGCGCTGACCCTGGTAATCCGAAGACCTCTGCAAGAGGATTGTTGGAGATATAAATCTACTCATAGTACTTATGCAAGTCTAAGACTACCGCAAGAAGGTCAAGATATTGATTGAAGTTCTACTGCGAAGGGTGACACTAGATGATTGGCAATATAGTCAGCAGCAATCAGCCGTCAGCTGTCAACTGATTGCTGATTGCTGATTGCTGATTGCTGATTGCTGATTGCTGATTGCTGATTGCTGATTGCTGATAGCTTACCCTCGATTCGATCTCAATAATTCTTTCAGCAAAGTCAATAACTTAGCCGGGCGACCTGCTATCGCTGGCTCCGTTAGAATACCTTGGGTTGGGCTAAACAAAAATGCCAGGAAAAATAAGCTAAAGATTACCATTACAATTGCTGGACCTGATGGCCAATTAAAATAATAGCTTATATACATGCCACTGACACTGGAAATAATTCCAATCATTGAGCCTAAACCCATCATATGATGTAATTCTTTGACTAATAAATAAGCGGTAGTCGCGGGTCCGATTAACAGAGAAATAACCAGCAACACCCCTACCGTCTGCATACTGGCGACAATGGTGAGAGTAATCGCCAAGATTAACCCGAAATAAATTAGTTTTACCGGTAAACCGCTAGCTTGGGCTCCCAAGGGATCAAAGGTATAGAATAATAGCTCTTTATAGAATAACTTTGTTAATAGTAAAATTACTCCTGTAATCACCAGGGTTTGCCAGACATCTGCTGGTCTCACCCCTAAGATGTCACCAAAAAGAATATCTTCTAAGTCAAGTTGGTTAGTTTTCAGAACCGTAATTAGGATGACTCCTAAGCCTAAAAAACTGCTGAGGGTCAACGCCATTGCTGCATCGACTTTGACTCGGGTACGCTTAGGAATCACCGCTACAACTAAAGCGCTAATGATACCTACAATCAATGCACCAATAGAGATATTTATTCCTAAAAAAAATGCGATTGAGAGACCAGGTAAAACCGAATGGGCAATCACACTACTAATCAGGCTCATTTGTTGTACTATTAAGTAGCTGCCTACCACTGCGCCTAATATCCCCAACAGCACAGCCGTTGCGATCGCATTCCGCATAAATTCAAAACCTAGGGGCTCAATCAGCCAATTCATAGTAAATAAAAGGGAGTCGGGAGTCGGGAGTCGGGAGTCGGGAGTCGGGAGTCGGGAACTTGGGATCAAAAATTATCACAATTGATTTAGGAAACCTATAATTATAACCAACTAATGATAATTGATTTAAATTTAGGATGAAGTA
>NZ_JAAHIE010000078.1:0-21775 GCF_010671945.1 Moorena sp. SIO4E2 | reverse complement strand
AGCATTGTTATTAATCTCCTACGTAGTAACGGTTTTTCATCTGTGACTATTGCTCAAAGATTAATTAGCAACAACATCCCCACACTTTTGGCACTTTTGCAATAATTTTGGGAATGAAACAGCCCTGGGGCTGGGGGGGATCTAATATCTTGCGGAAAACTTTGAAAACACGCCCTAGCCCCCCAAGCGAGCAATCCCTCGCTTGGGGGGCTAGGGGGGCTTTAACTTTCACCAGATGATCGCGCATTCATTCCTTAATTCAGCAACGCCCAAAAAAAAAGTGGCAAGTCACACTAGTGTTACTGATCCCAATTCTGGAAACTACGGCTACCCATCAATTTAATCTCCCCATCTCCCGATCTCCCCATCGCCCGATCTCCCCATCTCCCCATCTCCCCATCGCCCGATCTCCCCATCGCCCGATCTCCCGATCTCCCCACACGTCCCACACCTCCCACACTACCCGTTTGACCCTCAGGTAAAAAACCTACCCCTGTGGGCTACTCCCTGCTCCCTAAAACCAACACCTATCCTAATCAATCAGACGAAACACTTTCTTCTGCTTTTGAGCAGGTTGTTGTGATTGTTCTTGCTTAATTGTTTCTGGGTTGCTAGAGGGCTTCTGAGACTCTTTTGGCTCAGTTGATTCGCTAACTTTTGGTTTTTTCTCAAATACATTAACTCCTGCACCTTCTAACTCAATTACCCCTTCTGGAGAGACCCTGGCAATCTTTCCACTCAAAGCGGCTACCCAATCAGCAAAGCTATCCATCTTTTCTACTTGCTTTTTAAGGGTCTTGCGATTGAGTTCTGCCTGAACGGTTATGCCATTGTCCCCAGTCAGGAGTAAGGTAACTTTCTTGCCTTGCTCCGGTAAATTGGGTCTTTCGGTAAACTTGATGGTGATTTCGGGTTTTCTTCCTTGAATCATGATAACTTCATTGGGTTTAGTTTTAGGGCTTGGTTGAGGTTGATAGTCAGTTTTTTCTTCGGAGTAATGGGAATAGAAATTTGAGTCTTCTAGATTTACGTTAACTGGATGAGCTTCTTCTATGTAGAGTTGCTCTCCTACTCGTCTACAAAATAATTCCCAGAAATCATCCTTTTCTGCTGGTTGTGGCAAAGACCCCTGGAGACTTAACAAAAAAGGCTGCCATGGATAACTTTTGGCTTTTCCTCTAGGAGGCAGGTGATTGCGTTCTACATACATCACCACTGCTTCTGGCTTGACATCGTGAATTAAACCACGAACTCGAAACTGATCGACTCTTTCATCACTGGGAGAATGACGTAGAGTAGTTTTCCCCTCTAGGGGAATAAATTTTTTGATTTGAATTTGAGCCAGTTTTCCTGCCTTGGTGATGCGGAAATATACTCGCCAGAGATAGACTTTTTTCTCACCAAAAGAGGGGTTGGTACTTAATTTCTTCCACAAGGGTTGGTGCATATAGGCACTGAAGCTGATTCCTTGTTTGAGAACAAGAGTTCCTTTAACTGACCTATTAGGCTCTTGAGATGGGTTTGGGTCAAATCGCCCAAACAGATAGCCCAGAGCCGAAAACTCGGTTGGACGACTAGGAGGGGTAAAGGGGACAACAACTTCCATTGGATTGGTAATTAAGGAGCCATTATATTTTAGACTATCAAATCACAGCAATCAGATGGACTTAACTGGTTGAGTTTTACTTCCGATAATTTACTAAGGCTGTGGATATTGTTGAGGAAGAAGAGCTTACTCCCTGTTTTCAGCAGGAAAGGGAAACCCTGGAAAGCAAGGGGTCCCAGTGATTGAATCTGTCTAGGAATGGGGGTGACGAGGGTGTGCGATCGCCTTTTTGGTATTCAACCAGGATAACGTTGGCTCTACCAGCTCTGCTAGGTTTATGTATAATTTGATACATTTTTTGCCATGGAAGCAAAACTTACAGCACTTTTCAATAACTATTTCTGGTTTAGTCCTATAGTTGAGTAGATTAAAATTGCTAAACTATGGAATAATAATTAATTATATAGCATTTTTCAACTAAGTGATAAATGCTATAACACAAACAAAAAAAACATTATCATCACCACCCATGCTCCCATGATCAGATTAGGTTTGATTCCCACACTTTTATTACTCCCTTCTCAACCGACTTAATCTAGCCCATGTCAAGTTTTATCACCTCAATCACCGTAGAGATTCCCTCTTTAGTTTTCAAATTCGCAAACACAAAGGGTTTATCTCCTCGCATCTTTTTAGCATCCCGTTCCATCACCCCCAAATCTGCTCCCACCTGAGGTGCCAGATCAATTTTGTTAATCACCAGCAAGTCAGACTTGGTGATTCCTGGTCCTCCTTTACGAGGAATCTTATCCCCAGCAGCCACATCAATAACGTAAATAGTGAAATCTACTAGTTCTGGACTGAAGGTTGCTGCTAGGTTATCCCCTCCACTTTCTAGGAACACCAAGTCTAAATCAGTAAACCGATTTTCCAGCTGTTCAATGGCTGCCAAGTTCATTGAGGCATCTTCCCGAATGGCAGTATGGGGACAACCCCCTGTTTCCACACCCAGAATGCGATCGCTTTCTAGGGCCTGACTCCTAACTAAAAACTGGGCATCTTCCTGAGTATATATATCATTGGTGACCACAGCGATTTGATAAGAGTCTCGCAGCGCTTTACACAATGCATCTAATAGAGCAGTTTTCCCTGAACCAACTGGACCAGCAATCCCAACACGAAAAGTACTCATGTTAACTAACTTAGAGTTAATTTTAATAGTGTAGTTTATTTATGGTCATTAGCCATAAAAAAATTGTTAATTGCTAATGATAAATTAACAATTAACAATTGGCAATTGGCAATTTTAGATTTTTATTATAGCAATGGCTGTAATGGTGTTGGCAAATTTAAGGGATGAAGCGCGCAGCGCTATAACTATTGACGATTAAGGGGTCAAGGCACCGACTTGCTGTAAATCCAAAAGAAAAATTTTCTGAGTAGATGCTTCGTTTGATATAACAGCTGCATGAGATATCATCTCCAGAACACTGGCCTGACGGTAAGACTTCGGGATAGGTCGCATCATGTCTTGGGGTAACTCCACCAAATTGGGCAGATCATCCACAAAAATTCCCCAAAGTTCGGAGTCCCTAGGACGAATAATTACTAAGAACCTTTGGTTAGGGCTTCGGTGAGGTAAACTACCATCGCCCAACTGCTGATGTAAATCCCAAACTTTAATCGTATGCTTGCCTAGCTGAACTAATCCCATGGTTTTCATCTCCCGGCTGATTTCAGTGGTAAAATTTACCACTTTCAGGACATCCCTAATCCCAAGACATAGGGAATAGTCAGCAATCTTAAAAACCATGAATTTGTCTGGCTTTGAATTATTGTCTAACATCGCCTTTATTTAACCTTATTATAGCTATTAATATTTAGGAAAAGGGAAACTTTTATTTTTTTGATAATTTGTTAGGCTAAAAAATTATACGTATTAATGATAAATTAATAATTAAAAATTACCAAATCATTCCAGGATATAGGGTTGAATATACTGTTGATAATACTTAGGCAGTATATAGCGTTTATCTGATATCTTGCACCATTGTCATTAATCGTAGGGTGGGCAGTGCCTACCAACGTGGTTTGCAAGCTTCATTATCTGTCTGATGCACTGCCCACCCTACATGAACTATTACCTATTAGCTATTACCTATTACCTATTAGCTATTACCTATTAGCTATAGCAGAAGTCAGAAGTCAGAAGTCAGAAGTCAGAAGTCAAACTCTTGCGCTTACTTAGGTTTGAGACTTTTGTCATGTACTAACTGCCCTGGCGACTGCTATATTACCTATTAGCTATTACCTATTAGCTATTACCTATTAGCTATTAGCTATTACCTATTACCTAAAATCCCGAAATTGTGTACCTCATAGCTATGAGAATTGCTATAGTCTTTATTCCCCCTACTCCCTACTCCCTACTCCCTACTCCCTACTCCGTTATTGAGGGTGAAATGGGCTCAACAACATCGGTTACTGTTGTCAACAATTTGTGTTCCAAATAGGGCTTAGTGATATAAGCCTTTGCCCCCAACTGTGCAGCAATCAAGCGGTGTTTATCGTTACTGCGGGAGGTGAGGATGACTACAGGAATATCTACCAAAGCCGGGTCTTGCTGGCAGTGTTTGAGAAATTCAAACCCATTCATGCGAGGCATCTCAATATCACAGATCACTAACTGTATATCTTTCTGATGCTGTAGTTGCTCAATGGCTTCATAACCATCCTGGGCTTGAAACACTTGATAGCCATTCTTTCCCAAGGTCATGGCTAGAGTTTGGCGCAGGGTGATCGAGTCATCTACCAGGAGTACCTTTGGCTTATGTCTGACCCAGAACGGTTCAACCAATGAAGGTGGAAGCTGCTTTCGTGAAAGGGTTTCCATTGCTTGGGTGGCTTGGTCATCGCTTTTGCTTTCAACCTTCAATGTGCTAACCTTTAACCTTTGACTGCCATCGGTCCGCTGGTCAGATAGGTACTGGATCAATTCAGTCCCATCCAGCACCAGTGTTAACCGACCATCCGCTAGAATACTGCCCCCATTGACATAGGGGGGTGGCACAATCATTGTCCCCAAAGGACGAATCACCAACTCCTGGTCTCCGAGCAGTTGCTCTACTTCCAGACCGACAAGCTGATCCTGGTAATGGATCAGAATGATTGGTCTAATCGTCTGTTTAGGAACAACAGGCTGATGGGGATGGGTTACTGAGAATGGAGAAGCCAGAGAGGAATAATCTAGGATTTGCCCAAGTTGGTAGACTTTAACCAGTTGCTGATCACTCCCGGTACCCAAGTGAAGCACTTTACCATCTTCCCAACTTCGGAGCTGGTGTTCCTGAGGAATAATAATTTGCTTGACTTGATCAGTGATCAACCCATAAACTTGCTTCCCAGCCTGGCACAGGAGTAACTTACCTATGGTTAAACTCAGGGGAATTTGTAGTCTAAATCTGGTGCCAAGGTCGGGAGAAGAATCAACCTGGACGGAACCCCTCAGAGCTTTGACCTGGTTTAGGACAACATCAAGACCAACACCTCGTCCAGAGAGGTTATTCACCCCAGAGACAGTGGAAAAGCCTGGTTCAAACAACAAATTCCTCAGCTGAGCCTCACTGAGACTATTACTCTGTTCGAGGTCGATCAGTTCACGTTCTACGGCTAGTTGGCGAATCCGTTTAAAATTCAACCCTGGCCCATCATCTTTGACTTCAATCACCAAATGTCTGCCCCGATGGCAAGCAGTGATTTCAATTAATCCGTTTTCTGGTTTGCCCTGTTGTTGCCGTAGAGCAGGAGTCTCAATGCCGTGGTCAAAAGCATTACGCACAAGATGCAGCAGGGGGTCGTACAGTTTCTGGGCAACAACTTTATCCACTAAAACATCATTACCAGAGATTTTTAGCTCTACCAGCTTATGGTGGGAGGCTGACAACTGCTTGAGGACAGGGGGGAAACGACTAAATATTTCCCCTAAAGGCAACATCCGAGCCTCCATCAAGACATCACGATGGTTGGTTAACAACCGACGTTGTTGTTCGAGAGTCTTACTGGATTGGGTGGTGAACAGCTCAATGTCATAGGCAGCTTCTGTTAATTGTATAGCGTCTTCTAGAACTGACTGAATCAGAAGCTCGGGTGTACTATAACGCTTTAGTTCCAGGTCATCGAAATAGTCTGTATCAAGAAGGTTAGTGGGTTGAAGGTTAGTGGGTTGAAGGTTAGTGGGTTGAAGGTTAGTGGGTTGAAGGTTAGTGGGTTGAAGGTTAGTGGGTTGAAGGTTAGTGGGTTGAAGGTTAGTGGGTTGAGAGCGTAGCGTGGCCTTTTGGTCAAGGTTGGCAGTAGGATTGGGGTTGGTAGCAAAGTTTTCCTTTAAACCTTCAACATGAAACTTGCTAACCTGCAAGGTTTTTTCTGCCCAAGGGTAGGAGGAAAAGCTAGGATTTGAGTCGGTAGCAAAGTTTTTGTTTAAACCTTCAACCTGAAACTTGCTAACCTGCAACCTTTGCCTAATCTGCTTTTGTTGCATCAAAATAAACAGGCGGTCGTACCAATCTTGCAGTTGGTCGAGCACTTGCTGATGTTGGTGGACACGATCTTGGAGTACTCGCACTGCCGCCAGCAGTTGTTCATTTTCAAGCAACTGGCGGTTTTGGTTGGTTAGTAATTCCCCAATTGTGTAATTCAGGTATTCTAGATGCTCAATATTTATCCGCACAGTACCAGATTTATCCCTAGATGATGGCGTGCTTGGATGTTGGTTGGAGGGAGTTATGGCGAGATGGGAAGAGTTTAGAGGAGAATTTATAGTGTTGCCTATGGGCGGGATGATCTCGTCTGTGATCACTTCGGGCTCTTGTGCTTCTTCTTTGTTTTCATTATCTCCATCAATCATCCCCATGTTGTGCAAAACAAAATTTTTTTCTGTGCCAACTTCTTGCTCAGGGGAGGCTATCTCTCCATCCAAGACATCTATTTCTGTTTGCTCCGACCTCTGCAATTCTTTACTTTGATCAGAGGTTTGGTCATCTAGTGTAGTTGACCCTCCCCAGATCATTTCCACAAGCTGGGACTGTTTGCTTGTTTTAGATTCTGGATGAGTAACGGAAGAATTATTAACAATACCTTCTTCTTGTTTTACTCCCGGCTCAACCGGATTAAGGTCTTGTTCTTTTCCGTTGTCCAAGACAGAAGATTGATTGTGAATTATCAATTGTGAATTTGGAATTGAAGACCTCAGGTCAGCTAGTTGTTGCAGAGCCATAGAAGGTTGACCACCTTGAGTCCTATCCCCTTCTAGCACTGCTGCTTGTGCTGCAACGAAATCACACAAAGCCGTCTTGGCAATAGTTACCACCTGTTCGGGATGGTTGTCTAGGGCTGCGATCGCATTTTTGGCAATAGCGGCAAACCCTGGTAAATTAAGAGATTGCCCTAACCCCAAGAAAATGTCTGCTTGGTTGCGAACTGTGATGCTGATTTCAGTGGGATTGTCACTATTTAGGGCAGCTTGGATTAAGTCTAATCCTTGGCTAACCCCCACTTCAAAAATGGACTGGGTGACGTCGAAGCCCAATTCTACTGAGGTGGGCAGATAGGATTCGAGACCAAAACAGTCCCCCAGCTTCTCTTGGAGTTGGGCAACAACAGCAGCAGTTCGATTCTTGATTTCGGTGTCATCGATTTGCCCCCCTGTGAGTTCAGCGGTCAGAGGTAGGCGGAGACACTCATAAGCTTGAAACAGTAAGGCTTCAATTTCTGGATTAATGGACAAGTCCGGGTTAAACAGAGCTTTAAAAACATCCTCCAAGGAGTGAGCTACCGTGGCAATTGTTTCCAAGCCAATGCTAGCTGCTGCGCCTTTGAGGGTATGGGTAGTGCGCATCAAGTTGTTGACTTTATTGATGCTATAGTGTTCTGACAAACTCAGCAAATCGTTTTCCAAGACTTGCAGCAGTTCCGGTGCTTCCTGGAGAAAGTAGCGATAGCTTTGCTCACGAATTTTTGGGTCATTAGTCATTAGAGAAGTTGTCAAGTGGGTGACGTATTTTTGTCAATGGTTAATCGGAGTAGGGAATCGGGAATCGGGAATCGGGAATCGGGAATCGGGAATCGGGAATCGGGAATCGGGAATCGGGAATCGGGAATCGGGAATCGGGAATCGGGAATCGGGAATCGGGAATCGGGAATCGGGAATCGGTATAAAACAAAATATCTCTACCGGATTAGACTAAAAAATGCTCGGATCATTAGTGATTAGTGTTTTAATTAAACCCTCTATTTAATTGGTTTTTGTTTAAACAATAATTGCCAATATTAACTAAGTTTTTGTTTAAAAGTTAGTTATCATCATAAAATCCAATCAAAAATATATATTCTAGTCTATTTTTGCCTTTTGCCTTTTGCCTTTTGCCTTTTGCCTTTTGCCTTGCTAAAATTAATCTTAGCAAGGCAAATAACTACTCAACCTTGAACTGGTCAGCACTGGCTTGAAGATTCTGAGCCATGGCGAGGAGTTCTTGGAAAGAGGTAGAAATTTCTATGGCATCCTCAGAAGTCTTGTTGGCAATTCCTGCAACCTCAGTCATGGTTTGGGTCACTGATTGGAACTCTTCGGTCTGTACCTGGGTTGCTTGGGTAATACCGTCTACGAGCTGGCTGATTTGGCTGGTGGCTTCAACAATGGCATTGAGAGTTAGACGGGTATCTTGTACCATTGCGGTTCCTTGGGCAACCTGTTGAATACCTTTATCCATGGCTGTAGATACCTCAGCAGTACTCTTCTGGATCTCCTGCACCAACTGCTCGATCTCAGTGGTGGCTTCGGCTGACTGACGGGCTAGAGAACGCACCTCATCGGCAACAACTACAAAACCCCGTCCATACTCACCGGCTCTTGTGGCTTCAATGGCTGCATTCAACGCTAGCAATTGGGTCTGATTAGTAAAGTTGCTAATCAGGTTCACTACCCTCGAAACCTTCTGGGAGGATTCGCTCAGGCGCTTGAGCCGTTTGCTGGTTTCTGCCACTGTCTCCCGGATTTCCAGAATTCCATCTACGGTACGGTTCATGGCGGCATCCCCTGCTTGGAGGGTTTGGTTAGCGGTTTGGACTGCCACTTCTACCTGTTGAGCACTCTGACCTACAGCTTCTGTAGAATTAACCATGGTCTGGATGTGCTCTAAGACTTCACCGAGAGCCATAAATTGTTGCTGGGCTTGGGCTGTGAGCAAAGCAATGGAGGATTCCCTGTCAACAGACGTTTGGGCAACTTTCCTGGAGGCTTGCTGGACTTGAGTCACGATCCGGCGCAGGCTTTGTAAGGTGTTGTTGTAGGCATCAGCAATGGTACCTACTTCATTGTTGGTTACCGGAGCTCGGACAGTGAGGTCTCCTTCTAGAGCTGGCCGCACTGCTGAGAGCAACTGCATTACCTCCCGCTGTACCGCTTCTTTGTCGGCTTTCTCCCGTTGTGCGGCATTGGTCAGCTGCTGGGACTGGTTCTGGATTTGTGCCAGATACTCAGCCTGTTGCAGGGCTGCCCCCACTTGCACCCCAATCTGAGCCAGGGCGTTGAGTTCAAACTCTTGCCAGTTACGAGCACCAGTATTTTGGTAGGTAGCCAGTAAACCCCATAAGGTTCCTTCTAGAAAAATTGGTGCCAGCATATAAGCCTTAACCTCATATTGCTCCAAGGTTTCCAGGTAACCGTCAGAATAACCAAAGGTGTAAATGTCATCAACTGCCACGCTTTCACGATTGCGATACCGACCTCCCTGGGTGTCTTGTAGATAAGTATCGGGCCAGAAGGCTTGGATATCCGCTCCCACCCATGGTAACCAACCGGTGGCAACTGCCTCAGCCACAAACTCACCAGTCCAATCAGGATTGAATTGATAGAGGGCTACGCGATCGCATTTGAGCAACTGCCGGACTTCTTGGGTTGTGATACCATAGATTTTAGTTACCTCCCGAGACTGGAATAGCTTACCGACTATTTTGGTTACCCCCTGAGCAATAAAAGCCGCTTTGGTGAGTTGGCTAGATTGGGCTCGCAACTGATCTAGGTAATGGGATCGCTGCAAGGCTAATCCCAGGGAATTACTAATCTGGAGCATGAGGGTGACATCAGTATCTTGCCACTGACGGGGTCCCGTATTTTGGTAAGCCGCCAGCAGCCCCCAGAGCTTTTCACCTTGGAAAATCGGCATAATCAGATATGCCCTGGCTTGGTATTGTTCCAGAGTGTTGATGTAGCAAGGAGAGAAACCAATGGCATAGATGTCATCAACCTGCTTGAAGCGGTCACCTCGGGCGAAGTCCCCACCCTGGGTTTCTTGCAAGCAGGTATCAACATTAGACAGAGAATTAACACTCAGGACTGTAACTGTGCAGCGCTCAGAAGCCGTTGTATCCACCTTCAGGCGGTCGTCTCTTTCTTGTTCAGTGATTAGGGAAAGCCAGCCAGGGGCAACGGATTCCGCCACAAACTCACCACTCCAGTCGGAGTTGAAGCGATAGATCACTACCCGGTCAGCTCCCAACACTTGCCGCAACTCTTTGGTAATGCTCTGGAAGACACTGTAAACATCTACAGACTGGGACAAATGGTTGCTAAGGCTTGCTACTACTCGCTCCCGCACAGCAGCTTGGCCAAGCTGGTGGGATTTGGCTTCTACTTGATTCAGGTAGCTCAATTGCTGTAGGGCTACCCCAAAGTGCAGGGCAATCTGCTTGGCAAAATCAATCTCATACTCCTGCCATTGACGGGGCTGACTGCATTGGTTAATGCACAACAATCCCCACAAATCAGGTCCTTGAAGTAGGGGCACAACCAGATTAGCCCGGACTTGGAACTGAGCCAGCAGCTCAATATGGCAATCGCTCAGTCCGGCATTGTAGACATCAGCAACCGCTTGCACACGTCCTTCGGTATAGTGAGGGGCATACTGTTCACCAAAGCAGTGGTCGGTAACTTTGGTTCCTAGCATGGCATCGTAGCCTGATGCCACATCCTCAGATACCAATTCCCCATCATCAAAGCCAGAGTTAGGGTAAAACCGAAATACACCCACCCGGTCAACCTGAAGAAGCTTGCGAATTTCGATAGCGGTTGTCTTGAAAATGGTATCCAGGTTTCGAGACTGACGGATCTTGTTGATGATTCCAACTACCGCTCGCTCCATCCGTGCGATTTTAGCTACCTGGGTAGATTTTGCCTCTACTTGGGCCAGGTACTCTGTTTGTTGTAGGGCAACTTCAAAGTGTAGGGCAATCTGCTTGGCAAAATCAATCTCATACTCCTGCCATTGACGGGGCTTACTGCATTGGTGAATGCATAAAAATCCCCAGAGTTCAGTTCCTTTACGCAATGGCACCACCAGGTTAGCCCGGACTTGAAACTGAGCCAGCAGCTCAATGTAGCAATCGCTCAGGTCCCCATTGTAGATATCAGCAACTGCGTGTACTCGCCCTTCGACATAGTGGCGGGAATACTTTTGACTAAAGCAATGGTCGTGAATCTTCTTACCCAGCATCCTATCGTAGCCATTGACCACATCTTCCGACACCAACTTTCCATCATTAAAATCGGAGTCAGGGTCAAAGCGAAACAGACCCACCCGGTCAGCCATCAGGAGCTTACGGATTTCTATGGTTGTGGTCTTGAAAATGGTATCCAGTTTCCGAGATTGCCGGATCTTGTTGATTATTTTGACTGCTGATTTTTCTAGGTCTGCAGCCAATAGCAGTTGGCTGGATTTTGCTCGCAGTTGCTCAAGATACTCCGTTTGCTGGAGGCCAACCCCAAATTGTCGGCCCATCTGAGCTAGTATACCCACCTCCATTTTCTGCCAGTGACGAGGGCCATTGTTCTGGTAAGCTGCGAGTAAACCCCACAGGGTTTTCCCTTGCAGAATCGGTACAATCACATAAGCTTTAGCCTGAAATTGCTCTAACAGGTCAATGTGACACTGATCGTAATTAACCAAGTAAATGTCATCAACGGCTAAGGTTTCATTATTGCGATACCGACCGCCTTCGGTGTCCTCCAAATAGGTATCGCGCCAGACTTTTTTAATACTCGGTTCAACTAACGGTATCCAACCGTGTGCCACATCCTCAGCCACAAACTCACCACTCCAGTCAGGATTGAAGCGATACACAGCCACGCGATCGCACTTCAGCTGCTGCCGGATTTCTTTAGTAGCAGTTTGGAAAACATTGTTCAAGTCGGAACTCTTAAGTATCTTATCAAGCAACCGACTGGCTATTTTTTCCCCCTCAACAGCAATATCCAGTTGCTCCGATTTCTCCTGTAGCTGGGCTGCCATGTCCAATTGCTTGAGAATACTACTGAGACGGTCACTGAGTAGTGACAGCAGCACCACGTCACTATCAAGCCAGCGCCGAGGGCGAGAGTTTTGGTAAACGGCAAATAAGCCCCAGAGGTGTTCACCATCAAAGATTGGGGCTATAATATAAGCATTGGTCTGGTATTTTTCTAAGGTTTCAATGTAGCACTGTGAAAAACCAGCGGCATAGATGTCGTCAACTCGCTGTACCTGCTGACTTTTGAAATAGCTGCCCCCTTGTGTCTGCTTTAAATAGGTATCGGTATTGGGGCTGGCAACGGATCCGATTTGCTTGACCGTACAGCGCTTAGAGGACAATAGATCTGGTGATGTCAGGTTAGGATTTTGCTTTTGGTCTTGGAGCAGGCTCACCCAACCCTCTGCAACCGACTCAGCCACAAATTCACCACTCCAGTCAGGATTGAAGCGATAAACCACTACCCGATCAGCCTTGAAAAATAGGCGCACTTCTTGACAAATGTTGCCATGGGCAATATTGGGATCAGAAGACGGTGGAATTGTGGCCAAGATTTGAGCCAAGACCTTTTCCTGCTTCACCTGCTCTCGCCGTCGGGTAAAAGATTCCACTGGCTGTAGACTTAGCCTCAGTTCAGTAACAACTTGGTAGAGCAGACTAATGTCAGCTTCCTGCCATTCCCGGGAACCAGAACATTGCTGCACCACCAGTAAGCCCCACAATTGCCCATCGATCAAAATCGGTAGACTTAAGCTGGCTTTGACCTGGAATCGTTCTAGCAGTTGGAGTTGAAACGGACTCAGAGCCCGGTCATTAATATCATTAAGGGCTACAACTTCCTGTTCCTCGTAGGCTGAGGGATTCTCTGCCCCAAAAGCAATCACTGGTAGGTACTCCCCCTGACTGGGAGTATAGCCACCCACCATCGACTCAACTAGCACTGTACCCCGATTCTCGGACTGGAAGCGAAAAATCAAGGCTCGGTCTACCCGTAAACCCTGACTAACCTCAGTCACTGTGGTTCTCAACAGGGCATCACTAGTTTCTGCTTTGCGCATCTGAGTGGCCAGGTGGAATAACCACTGCCGCTCACCCTTGCAGTGTTGCTCAATATCCACGGCTAGGTGGAACTTCACCCCGGTAGGTGTCCCCTTGCCATTGCCATTACTCGATGATTGATTAAGTTGGGACTTAGAACTGAGTATTTCCTCAGATTGATCAAATTTCTCAAATTGTGGCATAGTTATAGTTTCGGTTTGTTCAACATCTGGTAATGGTAAAATTTCCGACCATGATGGCATCTCAGAGGCAATCGAGTCGGTAGTAACCCTGCCAATCGACTGTTCAATGGGCAGAGTTAGTGACGAGCTTGCCAACCAGTCATAATTGGTTTGATGGGATTGATTTGGTTGATCAAAACTCGTCATAATTGCCCTGATCAATTGCCAGATCTCGGAGGAGGCTAAGTCGAAAAACCTCAAGACTCCCCTCCCCAAGACTCCCCTGCTTGATGTGTCTGCCATAGGGGACACTGAGTAATAGCCGTGACATCCAAGACTGCACCGCCATTCCCAGGTAGGTACCCCAGGACAAAAGGCAGTAACCTAGGAGGAAATAAGCCAGAAGCCGGTGGCTGGAGTTGCTCCAATTCATGTAACTCAATATCATTTACTTGCGACACCACCAAACCCACAGACTGGTCATTGACCTGAACCACTATTGCCACAGGAGATAGGGAAACTTGCCCTTGCTCCGACAAAGGTGGATAGCCAAGCAGCTGGTTTAGGTCTACCAACCAGAGCATTTCTGAGCGCCAATTACCAATTCCCAAAATGCAACTGGGCATTTCCGGCACCAGCAGAACGTCCGGCAGATTCACCCTGATAATTTCTGTAATCTGCTCTAGGGGCAACAGAATACTATCCTCAAAGCCAAGAGGAAAACGCAGCAACCGCACTCGGGTTTCTGGGGTTAGTGGATCTAAATTCAGTAGGTCAAGATTGGTTTGTGTTACCACTGGGTCAAGGGAGTTCAACATTATCTAATACCTAAGACCTAAGACCTAATACCTAAGACCTAATGCCTAACAATTGCTGGATTGTTTGTATTAGTTCTTGTTGGTTTATCGGTTTAGGTAAATAGGCATCAGCTCCCAGCATCGAACCCCAGAGTTTGTCGGCATCAGTTCCTTTAGTTGAGCAAATCACCACTGGGATGGTTTGGGTGTTGGAATTAGTCTTGAGTTCCCGGCACAGTTCAAACCCGCTTTGTCCTGGCAAAATAACATCAACAATCACCACATCTGGTTTCTGGGACTGGAGTTTGATCTGGGCATCCTCACTACTTGTGACACTAACTACCTTGAGACCAGCTTCTCTGAGGTAACCACTTAGCATCTCATTTTCTGTCAAGCTATCTTCAACCAAAAGGACTGTAGTCATAATTTTTTTTGAATATAAAAGTATTGAGTATGTTAATTTTTTTTGATATATTATAACTAGTAAATATTATTTATATTATAATATATTTGCCCTGATTTGCAATTTTTTTAATTTACAATAAAAAAATTAATAATTAGTACTTTAATAGGTATACTCAATTAATTGTGATAATTTTTTATCGAAAGTTCCCTACTCCCTACTCCCTGTTCACTTTGCTAAAGTATTAAAGTAAGTAGTCAACCGGACAGGATATTACGACTAACCCCGAGATACCTTTGTAGAATTGTCAATACCTTTGACCGAGTAATAGGCTTTGCTAAAAAGTCTGTAGAACCGACCATCTTTGCCCGCACTCGGTCTACAATTCCGTCATTACTGGTGACCATAATCACTGGCGTGTCTTGAAACACCGAAACCCGACGAATTTGTGCACAGACTTCATACCCGTTTAAAACTGGCATGACCAAATCCAAGAAGATCAGCTGTGGTTTGCACTTTAGCAAGGTCGGCAAGGCTTTGATGGGGTCTTGAACATTGATAAATCGATAGCCAGCATTGGCAAGAATTTGACTCATGGTCAGCCGATCGATGTGGCTGTCTTCGATATAAACTACCAAGGGACTAGCTGGTAATGTCATTACTGGTCCTCCAAACCTTCGAGCATTTTCTGGCATTGGGTTAGTGGCTTTAGTAAAGTGAGTATCACAGCGCCAGTCCCCAACCTCGATCAGACCCATCACCTGATCTCGGATGTAGGGCATGATTGATTGGGCCAGAGCCAAAAGATTCTGTTTCAACTTGAGAGCTAAATCCCTCAAAGTGCGATCGCCATCCACCAAGGTAGTTAGATTGTGGTAGGCAAGTAATGAGGTCTGCTGTCGCAATTTGTCAGCATCCCAGATCACCGGAGCCAAAGAAGGGGAAATATTTACCAAACCAGCCTGTTGCCAAGGCTCCCAAGCAAGGCTTGCCTGTTGCCAAATCTGATCAGCTCGAATTACTACCAACTTTGAATCAAAGGTTAAATCAGACGTTGAATCAGAGGTTGAATCAATAGTGTCTTGAGGAATCTGCCTGTAAGTTAGTTGCTCTGATGAACCACAGCGGAGTTGTTCCTGCCGTTGGATGATATCGAAAACTATTTCTGTACAGTTGCCAACAACAACCGACCTCATCTGTTTTAGCGGTACTTTCCCCTGTCTGACTAGTTCTGCTAGAGATGGGTAATCCCAATACACCGGCTGAACCGACGATCCCTGACACACAGGAAATGCTGATAGTTCTGGGCAGTGTACAGACAACTGCCGACACCAACGACGAATCGGATGCATTTTACTAGCACCCCCAATCAAACGACCCAAGTGGAAAGAAAGACTCCACTGCTGACCGTGGGGATCTTTAATCTTCAACCGACCAGTCAATTGCGCCTTTGCGCAAGCTTGAATCTGTTGTGCCAGTTTGTCGGTAGTCAATAATTTGTCAGTCGTCATTGGTGTCTCTATGGATATATAGCAATGCCACTAGTAATTAGTAACTATTAACTAACAATTAAAAATGAATAATTAACAAGTAATAAT
The DNA here is from genome assembly GCF_010671945.1 of Moorena sp. SIO4E2. Classification (NCBI taxonomy): domain Bacteria; kingdom Bacillati; phylum Cyanobacteriota; class Cyanophyceae; order Coleofasciculales; family Coleofasciculaceae; genus Moorena; species Moorena sp. SIO4E2. Next base: position 5,873 of record NZ_JAAHIE010000078.1, on the reverse strand, counting down.
CATAGTTTTATAGCGCCTCTATTAGCACCGATGTTGTCAATAGTTCCTGTTTTAATTAATACCTAGATACCTAGATACCTAGATACCTAGATACCTAGATACCTAGATACCTAATAGGTAATATTGTGAATTATAATATTGTGAATCCTGATATTGTGTATAGTTTTCAGAACTTACGCAGCCACTATATTTGTATATTGTTTACAAAATATCGGGTTTTTCGCCCAGTTTTCCGTAAATCATGGTTTTGTAGGAATGCACCAAACTGGTAATGTTAGCAGACAAGTCAAGCCAAGGTTGTGGAGATGCACCATTATCGAGTTTCACTAACCATAAGCAAAACTCGGTTAGCCAAAATGAAGGTAAATTAGTAGCTGACCTTGATAAATTTTAGCTTCATTAAGGTTGTTTTTTAAATAAAATTAATTAAACTTAACTTTATTTATTCTGGCTTAATCATAACTATGATATAAGTCTTAAGATACGCTAATTGTCGTAGGATACTTTGCTAACTAGAAAATCTAGCATCTCTCAGTAACATCAGCAACAAAATATAGCTAACTTTATTAAGTCTTTAAAAAAAGGATTATTTATTTTCAAAAGAATTAACTGCGAAATAATCGTGTGTACTGAGTTTCGTGAGCCATACTTGCCAGGGCTAATCCCCAGCCACAACTACTTAATTTTTCATCCGCCAAAGTTAAAACATCTTCGGTGGTCAGAGTAAGTCTATGGTTGAGTGCTAGGAGTAGCTGTTGACCAACGGTTTGACCAAGGGGAATCACTTTGACCCCAGCACCGATCACATTAGATGCCCAGCTATGTAAGTAACCTAAGACTGTGGCTGTAATGTCAATGTGCCAGTGAGCAGCCCCAATCCCAAACGCGATCGCATAATTACAGGGTTGACCCACAGCTGATGCTACATCGTGTAGAGAGATTACATTTGCTTCAGAGGTTACATGAGTTCTCTCCACAATGGTTTCACTGGGTGGGTGCAAATCCAGCAGTAACCGCATCAACGAGTTACCCATCTGCCAACTTTGCGTCCGCAATTCAGCAGTTTCCTTAGCAGCACTTACCCAAGCATTCCAGTAGTTCAAACCCTCTAAATCCCCTTTGCCATAACTTTCGTAAGCTCGGACCATAACATAACCTTCTAATCGAATGGCTCCATAGCGCAGTTGATGCTCTAGCCACTGGTGCAGAGTAGCCTGGTTGTGAATCACACCAATATCAACTAAAGTTTCCAAACCCTCAGAATAGCCGTAAGCACCTACTGGTAGTACGGGACTAGCCAGTTGCAAAAGATTCAACAAAGAATTAGGGACTAGGGGATCTAAATGCATTCTTGCTTGTTGCTTATTGCCATAGTGCACTGTCTGTACATCATACCGAATCCCAATCCCACCCTCCTTCAGGATTGAAGAAGAGACCGAAGAGGGGGAAGAGGCACCAGTAACAACTGAGTAACATGTTTCTCCTGATCGAGACCTGCTCGATCCTGTCATCCATTACATCGGTTAAACCATCCCTTGCCCCTCTAGCAATGAGGAGTTACCCCCCTAAATATATATATAGTGTGTATTTTTATCTCAAAACACTACATGTATGGTTTTTGGGGACTATCCACATAACTCCTCAAAATTTCCAAAAAAAGTTTGCCCAAACCCTTGACACCGCTTGTAGTATTTATGTAGTATATAAACAGAGCGCAGAGGAAAGAGTCAAAAAGCTCGAATCCAAAAGCTTACACCGAACCTTGACAACTAAATATGTAACATACCTTTTGATTCATGTTTGGATATAACTGTGTTTGCTCATCACGTGGGGATAGACCCTTGGGTTGATTCCCCACAGAGTGAACTCAAAGATTTATCTAAAAGATTGATCTAAACTCCAACGGATAAACTGCTCAAGTCCTGGGGCTGTAGCTCAGACGGTCAGAGCGCCTGTCTGTCGAACAGGAAGTCGCGGGTTCGATTCCCGTCAGCCTCGCTGTCTTGATGCAGTCGCTCATGGGGGAAACCCCCAAGACCGTAATGGTGCGTTTTCCGTAGGCGAATTAAATTCGCCACGGGTCGCACCTCTGCATCGCTCTTTGCAGTCGCTTTTATCGGTTGGAGGTGCAAATCCTGCTCCAATCAGTGACTCCAAGCAGTGACTCCAAGCAGCGTAGCTCAAAGGTAGAGCGTCTGGCTCATAACCAGGTGGGTGCGGGTTCAAGTCCCGCCGCTGCTACCACATACGGAGATGGTGTAACTGGCAACATGACGGTCTCCAAAACCGTTGATCTGAGTTCAAATCTCAGTCTCCGCGCTCCCGTGCCGTAGGCAAATTTGGTTAAGCCGCTTGCCTTTCAAGCAGGTGATTGCGGGTTCGATCCCCGTCGGCACGATGAATGCCCTGTAGCTCAGTTGGAAGAGCAGCGAGCTGTTAACTCGATGGTCGCGGGTTCGATCCCTGCCAGGGCAGTCAGGAGGGGTTTGATCTTTCTCCTTTGTATCCCCCGGTAGCTCAGTTGGGTAGAGCGCTCGCCTGAAAAGCGAGAGGTCGTCGGTTCGATGCCGACCTTGGGGGGCTGTCACTTGCTATTGCAAGTGCTCAATGCCGGATGGACGATTGGCAAGTCGCCGTGACTCTGAATCACGGAGAGGTTGGTTCGAGTCCAACTCCGGCATTCTATTGTTGAAGGTTAAGCAGTTGAAGGTTAACCGGTTGAAGGTTAACCGGTTGTAAGCTTTAACCAAACAACCTACCCTACTTCGGACGCCAAAGGCGAACAACCAAACAACCGTAGGCCTTAAGGCCACGCGATCGCGTTCAACCTTCAAACCAAATCAATTTTGATAGCAACTTGGTATCAAATATGCTCCTGTAGCCCAATTGGCAGAGGCGACCGTTTTAAAAACGGTCAGTTGTGGGTTCGACTCCCACCAGGAGTACTAACGGGGTGTAGCGCAGTTTGGTAGCGCGCTTGCTTTGGGAGCAAGATGTCGCAGGTTCAAATCCTGTCACCCCGACTTTACCCCTGTGATGCAATTGGTAGACATCACTCCCCCAGAACGAGTGTCTTGCAGGTTCAAATCCTGCCAGGGGTATCGCAGGGATGGAGCAAGAGTAGGCTCGCCAGGTTCATACCCTGGAAATCAGTGAGTGCAATTCTCACCCCTGCCACCAATTTGCAGCCATGATGTAATATCATCTCTGGTTGAATACTTATTATTGAAAGTTATTGAAAGGGGTTTGTCAAGTAAAAACTATAAAGTAACAAACTATAAAGTAACAAATAACAAATAACAAATAACGTAAGCTATCAGCTATCAGCTATCAGCTTATGCGGGATGCTTAATGGGCTTTTTACCAGACTTTCAATTGTCATTAATGTCGAACTATTCAATTCTACCGTTTGTGGGATGCGCACGGTACGCGAACGAAGTTTATTTTAATCTGACGGCTGACAGCTGAGAGCTGAATGCTGACACTAACACCATGGTTGACAAGTGATGAGCTAGGAGATACAAATGAAGAGATAAGGAGGGTAAAATGACAACTATGACTGTCACAGATGCTCTAGCAGAGTTGACCTTGCTGCAAAAGCGCATTGACTCAGCCAGAGCAGCTTTGGACAACAACACCTTAATTTATGTGGTTGAAGTCGGTCAAGTGCCAACAGGCTTCAAATCACGAGAAGATTATGAGATAAAAGCTAAAGCAGCTTTGCAAAAAGTGGATGCCTTGATTGCCAGAAGGCGGACGATCAAGAGAGTAATTGTCTTATCCAATGCTTCTACAATGGTTACGGTTGCTGACCAAGAGATGACTGTGGCAGAAGCCATTGAGATGAAGATGTTTATCATGTATTATGAAGCAGTTATCGGTACTATGCAGTCAGCATATACTAAAACCCTGAATCACTATAAGACGGCACAAGCACGAGTCAAAGACAGACTTGATAAACTAGCTCTGGAAGTGCTAGGACAGAATGCATCCGTTGGTTCACAGAAGTATCAATCCTTGTCAGATAGCTTTCTAGCTAGAGAAGGGGTTGAACTACTGGATCCTACTAACCTGGCTGAAGAACTTGAAAGACGACAAACCTTTATTGAACAGTTCAAGTCAACAGTTGATCGAGTACTCTCGATCAGCAATGCTAGGACAATGATCGAAATTCCTGATTAAAATGGTGATGCGTGCTGGTCACTCGAAAATCTCTAAATTTATGGTTTTTAAGTAAGATGGATAGCTCAAATTGGTAGAGCATATGATTTGTAATCATTGATTGTTGGTTCAAATCCGACTCCATCTTAAGCTAAATTTAAAGGTCAAAGGTTAACGGTTAACCCTTAAACCTCAATCATCAAACCTTAGCTTATCAACCTTCAAACCATAAAAGTCAACCATCGATAAAATCCAGGGACTATGGTTTTAGGTTCCATAAAACCTTGAGGTTTCCACCTGGCTGAGTGGTCAGCATTCTCATTATTCAGCAACAATTATGACAATCTATTTTTACGGTACTCGCCAAAAACCCTATGGTTGTTTTTCCAACTTCTCCCGACATGGCTTTGAGCTAGATGAATTGTGGTGGGCGACTAGTGAGCATTTCTTCCAAGCCCAAAAATTTGTGACTACTGATTCCTCTTGGTATGACAAAATACGTGAGGCAAAAACACCAAAGGAAGCAGCAAAAATGGGACGCAATCGCTCTCATCCTCTTCGTGATGATTGGGAAAAAGTCAAAGATGAGATTATGCAGCGAGGAGTGTTACAAAAATTTGAAACCCATGGTGATCTTCGCCAGTTACTACTTGCTACAGGTGATCAGCTAATTGTTGAGAATTCACCCATAGATTATTACTGGGGTTGTGGTGCTGATGGTAGTGGGAAAAACAAACTAGGAGAGATTTTAATGACAGTCAGGGCAATATTGCGTGACAAGGAACTTGATGCTAACGATAGCAATCCTAAATAATTAGCACTAAATAATTAGAACTTTGTATTGTTTTAAACAACTTGGTGTCTGAAGCCAAAGTGGTCGCGGCGCTGGTTTGTGGAACCAGTCATAACGGGTTCAAGTCCCGTCAGACACCCTTAGGTGCGACCCGTGGCGAATTTAATTCGCCAACGGAAAGCGCACCTTAAGGAAGATGCCGCCGAGTGGACGGCAATCGGTCTTGAAAACCGTGGTACGGCAGCGATGTTGTAGGGGTTCGATTCCTCCATCTTCCTCTAGCCACCAGAAGCCGAAAAGCGAGGCACTGTGCTGTTGACACTCCCCGGTCTAAAGACGCGGGGATTCTTTGTTCACAGAACCGTCTTGCTCAACCAGGTCGGAACCAGGAAGAGTAGAGGACAGATCTCCCAAAGTGTTCGGATCCAGGATCCAGGTTCCGGTATGCCCTACCGTACCCAAGGCTTTTTGGAGTATATTTATTGCGGCATTGTGGTCTCTGTCTAACTGGCAACCACACTTGCAAACATGGGTTCTAGTTGACAGAGACTTTTTGACCACTTCACCGCAGTCAGAGCAGTTTTGGCTGGTGTAGGCGGGGTTTACTGCAACAGTGATCCTACCAAACTTGGTTCCAAAATGCTCCAACCATTTCCTAAATTGATACCAACCTGCATCATTAATAGACTTAGCCAAGCAGTGGTTTTTAACCAAATTTTTAACCCTCAAATCTTCGTAAGCGACCAAATCGTTAGATCGAACCACGCAACGCGCCGGAGACGAAACCTTAGAAGAGTGCAGCCTTACAACAAAACCTGCCACCTTTGATGCATAGCCTACCAACTATAAAGGCTGCACTCTTCTTGCGGTAACTTCTAACCAGTCTCTTGGCATGTTCTTCACGCTGCCTACTTATTTT